>CAJQOV010000033.1 GCA_905480065.1 uncultured Gammaproteobacteria bacterium
GACTGTGCACCCATTGCATCGGCGCATCGAAGTCATGTGCGACATGCTTGTAGAACTCGGTGTATTCCTCGTCGGAAATCTCGTTGCGTGGACGCGCCCACAGCGCGGAGGCCTTGTTAACCGCCTCGTACTCCTCCGCCACCTCGTCCTTGCCGTCCGCAATTTTCTTCATTTCAATGGGCAGCGGGATGTGGTCGGAATACTTGTGAATGATGTTGCGCAGGCGGTGGCCATCGAGGAATTCATCCTCGTCCTCGCGCAGGTGCAGCACCACCTCGGTGCCACGCGTCGTTTTCTCCACAGTCTCCAGCGTGTAGCTGCCGTCACCGGCAGAGATCCAGCGCACGCCCTGGTTGGCCGGCAGCCCGGCGCGGCGCGTGGTCAGGGTCACCTTGTCCGCGACGATGAAGGCGGAGTAGAAGCCGACGCCGAACTGACCGATCAGCTGGGTGTCCCTGGCCTGGTCGCCGGTCAGTGACTCGAAGAACTTGCGGGTGCCGGACTTGGCGATGGTGCCGACGTTCTCGACCACCTCGTCGCGCGACATGCCGACACCGCTATCCGAGACGGTCACGGTGCGCGCATCCTTATCATAGTCAACCCGGATCAGCAGGCGGCTATCGCCGTCATACAGGCCGTCGTTGGCGAGCGCCTCGAAGCGCAGCTTGTCACAGGCATCGGAACCGTTCGAAACCAGTTCGCGCAGGAAAATTTCCTTGTTGGAGTAGAGCGAGTGGATCATGAGGTGCAGCAACTGCTTCACCTCGGCCTGAAATTCCAGGGTTTCTTTCTGTGCATCAACCGTCATGCGTGGAGTCTCCTTCAGATTGCAGCTGGCAAAGCATATGGGGGGCGTTGCCGCGTTTTTCAAGGCCTGGCGGCGCGCCTTCATGCGCCAGCAGCCAGCGCTTGCGGCGCAGCTCGGGTCCCCCGGTATGTCCCGAGTAGCCGCCGATGCCACTGGCGCTGACCACCCGGTGACAGGGGACCATGACCGGTAGCGGGTTGTGGCGACAGGCATTGCCCACCGCCCGGGCGCCGCTGCCCAGCTGGGCCGCCAGCTCGCCATAGGTGCGTACTTCCCCGTGCGGGATGGCCCGCAGCGCCTGCCAGACGCGTTGCTGGAACGGCGTACCGTGCAGCTGCAGCGCAACACTGAAGTCCGTTGCGCCGGTGCGGAAATAGCGCTCCAGCTCGCGCGCCACCCGGCGCGCGGGCGCGGCAGTGGCTGCTTGCGTCCGGGCCTGTTCCGGCAGGAAGTCGATCCGGCAGACGGCCTGGTCGGCGAGTGCAATACCGAGCTTGCCCAGCGGCGAGTCCATCACCAGTGCATAGGGACCGGGCATATTCATCACCTCGCTGCACAAGCAAAAACGGGCACCCACCTGTGGACGCCCGTTTCTGGTACCGCTATTGGATCTGCTCCGCGCTCAGGAGAGCTTTTCCTTGATACGGGCAGACTTGCCGGACAGCTCGCGCAGGTAATACAGCTTGGCGCGGCGTACATCGCCCTTGCGCTTGACCTTGATCGAGCCGATCGAGCTGCTGTGGGTCTGGAACACGCGCTCGACACCCTCGCCGTGGGAAATCTTGCGCACGGTAAAAGCGGAGTTCATGCCGCGATTGCGCTTGGCGATGACAATGCCTTCAAACGCCTGCAGGCGCTCACGATCGCCTTCCTTGACCTTCACCTCCACCACCACGGTATCACCGGTACTGAACTCCGGAATATCCTGGCGTAACTGTTCCTGCTCCAGCTGTTCGATAATGTTGCTCATGGCTCAATCCTCTGTTTCCAATATAGGCGATTGATCACTCAATTGCCCGACTCTTGTTCATTAATGAATTCATCCAGCAATGTCTGCTGTCCGGCACTCAACTGCAGTGCAGCCAGCAGGTCGGGACGCCGCTGCCAGGTCCTGCCCAGCGCCTGCTTCTGGCGCCAGCGTTGTATATCCGCATGGTGACCACCCAGCAACACCTCCGGTACGCGCATGCCTTCGATCTGTTCCGGTCGCGTGTAGTGCGGATAATCCAGCAGGCCATCCATGAAGGAATCCTCCTGCGCAGAATCCGCATCGCCCAGCGCACCCGGCAACAGCCGCGTGATGGCATCCATTACCACCAGCGCCGGCAGTTCACCGCCACTCAGCACGTAGTCGCCGACGGAAATTTCCGCGTCGACCTCCAGCGCAATGATGCGCTCATCGATGCCTTCATAGCGCCCGGCCACCAGGATGATCCGCTCCTGCGCCGCCAGCGCGCGCGCCCGGTTCTGGTTGAAGCGCTCACCCTGCGGTGACAGGTAGATCACCTGCGCATCCGGGCCGGCCGCGCGGGCCGCGCGGATTGCCGCAACCAGCGGTTGCACCTGCATCACCATGCCGGGTCCGCCACCATAGGGGCGGTCATCGACGTTGCGGTGACGATCGGTGGTGAAATCCCGCGGATTCCAGGTCACCAGCTCCAGCAAACCCTGCCCGAGCGCGCGACCCTGTATCCCGTATCCGCTGTATTCGCGGAGCATCTCCGGAAACAGCGTCACTACATCGATTCGCATGTCCGCACCGCTCAGAAATCGGGATCCCAGTCGACCCGGATCTCACCGGCCGCCAGGTCCACCGACTTGACCACTTGCCCGGTGATATAGGGCACCAGGTATTCCTGCTCGCCGCGCACCACCAGTACATCATTCGACCCGGTCTCGAACAGGTGATCGACCTGTCCGAGCAGCCTGCCGGTCACGGTAACCACCTTGAGACCGGCCAGGTCACTCCAGTAAAACTCGTCCGTCCCGGCCGCGGGGAGCTGGCTGCGATAAATTCCGATCTCCGCACCAGCGAAGATGCCGGCCGTATCGCGGTCGTTGCAGCCTTCCAGTTGCACCGCCAGCCCCTTGCCATGCACCCTGCCCTGCACCAGCCCGATCTTGCGCCAGTCGCCACCGGCAGTGCGCAGGTACCAGCTGGGATAGCCCAGCAAACCGTCCAGCCGTTCGGTGCAGGGCATGACACGCAACCATCCCTTGACACCATAGGGCGCAGCAACGTGGCCCATGACCAGGATACGGTCAGCCGCCTCATCACCCGCCTTGTCTTGCCCGGACATACCGCCAACCGGAAAACCGGACTTACTGCGCCGGCTGTTCCTTGAGCAGTTGCGCGACGCGTTCCGAGATCTGTGCGCCCTGTCCGGCCCAGTGTGCGGCACGCGCGCTGTCGATGCGCAGCCGTACTTCACCACCGGTCGCAACCGGGTTGAAGAATCCAATGCGTTCGATGTAGCGCCCGTCGCGGCGGTTACGGCTGTCGGTTACCACGATGTGGTAAAACGGGCGCTTCTTGGCGCCACCGCGTGACATTCTGATCGTCACCATAACTAAAGCTGTCCTCTGTAAAAATGGGTTCCACGGCGGGCCGCGGAATGTACCTGCCTAAAGCCGCGCAATTCTACGCGATTCCCGGGAAAAGTGAAGTGATTGCAGGGCATTATCCACCACGGCAGCGGTTTCGTCAGCAACCTGCCAGTGCTGGCCGTTGTCGAAATTGATTACAAGGCGGCGGGCGCGGTGGGGACGACCGATTACTGTTTTATCCTCCAGTTTTTCAAGGACTTTCTCAAGGCGGCGCGCATTTGTGACGACTCCCGCCCTGTCGGTTTTCCTTACTTCCGGGTCGGGATAAACCGGCCCACTGACCGGGATCCACGAACAAACGTATATAAATCAGCACATTCTGTTTGCTGGCATAGCACTTGCAGCACCCATGCCGAGCGCAGAACAAGTATAACCTTGGGGGAGTGGACCAAATAAGAACAACAGCTCATTGCACAACAAGTAGCTGGCTTGCGCAGCGGTATTTTCAAACAAGAACGACATAGAAAAGAATAATAACAAACAAAATATCCGAATCGCGCAGTGTTTGACGGTGGCTCCTGCCACCGTTTTTATTTCTGCCGGCGGCTCAGAACGGCATCCCCATCGGCCCCTTGCCCTTCAGGCCGCGCAACAGCTTGCCCATCCCCCCTTTCGACATCTTCTTCATCATCTTCTGCATCTGCATATGCTGTTTCAGCAGGCGGTTGACCTCCTGCACCTGGGTCCCGGAACCGGCCGCAATCCGGCGCCGTCGCGAGCCATTGATTACCCCCGGGTGGCTGCGTTCCTGCCTGGTCATGGAGTTGATGATGGCCTTCATGCGGTGCACCTGGCTGTCATCGGCAACAGCATTTTTCGGCAACTGCCCCATGCCCGGCAGCTTGTCCATCAGTCCGGACAGCCCGCCCATGCTCAGCATCTGGTCGAGCTGGTCACGAAAATCATTCATATCGAAGCCCTTGCCGCCGGAGATTTTCTTCGCCAGCCTGGCAACCGCCTCCTTGTCGACCTTCTGCTCCGCTTCCTCGACCAGGCTGAGCACATCGCCCATACCGAGTATGCGCGAGGCAACCCGGTCCGGGTGAAACGCCTCCAGCGCCGCGGTCTTTTCCCCGACACCGAGGAATTTGATCGGCTTGCCGGTAAGCGCGCGAATCGACAAGGCGGCACCACCGCGCGCATCACCATCCGTCTTGGTCAGCACCACGCCGGTCAGCGGCAATGCCTCGTTGAAGGTGCGCGCGGTATTCGCCGCGTCCTGGCCGGTCATGCTGTCCACCACGAACAGCGTTTCCACCGGCGCTACGGCCGCGTGAATGCGCTTGATCTCGTCCATCATGGCGGTATCGATGTGCAGCCGTCCGGCGGTATCCACGATCACCACATCGATAAGCTGCCTGCGCGCCTGCGCCAGCGCATCCGTTGCAATCTGCACCGGGTCCTGGTCGGTGCGGCTGGGGAAAAACACCGCGCCTACTTCGGCCGCCAGCGTTTGCAACTGGTCGATAGCGGCCGGGCGATACACGTCGCAACTGACCACCAGCACGGATTTCTTTTCGCGCTCGCGCAACAGGCGGGCTAGTTTTGCAGAACTGGTGGTCTTGCCGGAACCCTGCAGACCGGCCATCAGGATAACTGCCGGTGGACGCACATTCAGATTCAGCGCGTCGTTGGCATCCCCCATGATGTGCATCAACTGTTCATGCACCACCTTGACCAGCACCTGGCCCGGCGTGAGGCTCTTCAGCACATCGCGGCCCATGGCCTGCGTACGCACGCGCTCGATAAAATCCTTGACCACCGGCAACGCGACATCCGCCTCCAGCAATGCCATGCGCACATCGCGCAGCGCATCGCGGATATTGTCCTCGCTCAAACGCCCCTGCCCGCGCAGATCGCGTATGGTCCTGGAAAGTCGATCGCTCAGGTTGTCGAACATGCTGGTACGGTTCCGATGGCTGGTGGCTGCTGCACAGGTCAGCGATTATAACGGGAATCCGCCACGGCAACAGGGTGCTGCCAGGCCACTTCAATGCCTGCAGGAGTTATGCGATGATGCGCCAATGACACCCCTGTTACCCGGTCTGCTCTCGGTCGCCCTGTATCTGCTTGCCAGCACCTTGCTGGCGGTGCGTTTCGCACGGGGTTCCCTTGCGCTGCGCTGCCAGCGTAACCAGATCCTGCTGACGGGCTTTGCAGCGGTTTTTATCCATGCCGGTTTTCTCTATCCCGGCATCATGACCGCCAATGGCCTCAACCTGGCCTTCTTCTACGCGATCTCGCTGGCCGCACTCACCACGGCGCTGTTGCTGCTGGCCTCCAGCCTGTTTCAACCCGTGGAGAACCTGGGTATCGTGGTATTCCCGCTGGCTGCCATCAGCATCATCCTGGTGCTGCTCATTCCCGCACAGCGCATCATTACCGACCCGACGTCCTGGCAACTGGATTCCCACATCCTTATCTCATTGCTGGCCTACAGCATCCTCGGGCTGGCCGCGTTGCAGGCCGTACTGCTGGCCATACAGGACCGACAGCTCCGCAACCGTCAACCGGGCGGATTCATTCGCAGCCTGCCACCCCTGTCCGTCATGGAGTCGCTGCTGTTCCAGATGATTGCCGCGGGATTTGCCTTGCTGACCCTGGCGCTGGTCACCGGCGCGCTGTTCCTGGAAGACATCTATGCCCAGCACCTGGTCCACAAGACCATACTGTCCATTTTCGCCTGGGCAGTATTTGCCGTACTGTTATGGGGACGCTGGCGATTTGGCTGGCGCGGGCGCACGGCGCTGCGCTGGACCATCGGTGGCTTTATGTTCCTGATGCTGGCGTACTTTGGCAGCAAATTCGTACTGGAACTGATCCTGGCACGCTGACAACCTGCGCCTGACAAGGCGCGCGCTTTTCCGTACACTACAGTCTCTTTCTTTCACTGGAGGCTGTCCCCGTTTGGACGACATCCCGCTAAGTGCGCTGCTGGCAGCGCTGCTGCTGCTGATAATGCTCTCTGCCTTTTTCTCGGGCTCCGAAACGGGCCTGATGACGCTGAACCGATATCGCCTGCGTCACCTGGCCGACCAGCGCCACCCGGGCGCCATGCGTGCGCAGAAACTGCTGCAGCGCCAGGACCGGCTGATCGGCCTGATCCTGCTCGGCAACAACTTCGTCAATATTCTTGCCTCGATCCTGATGACATTGATCGCGCTGCGCATTCACGATGATGCCGGCTTTATCTTTGCCGCAGGCATGCTGCTGACAGTGGTCGTTCTGCTGTTCGCCGAGGTCACTCCGAAAACCCTGGCTGCACTGCACCCGGAACGGATCGCGTTCCCGGCCGCATACGTGTACGGGCCGCTGTTGTGGCTGATGTACCCGCTGGTGTGGGTAATCAATGCCGTTGCCAATGGCCTGCTGAGGATGATTGGGGTTACACCGGAAGACGGCGCCTCGCAGGCGCTTACCCGCGAGGAATTGCGCACCGTGGTCATGGAGGCCGGCGCCATGATCCCGGCACGCCACCAGTCGATGCTGCTCAACCTGATCGACCTGGAAAATGTCACGGTCGAAGACATCATGGTGCCACGCAGCGAAATTACCGGTATCGATATCAACGATGACTGGAACATCATTACCAAGACGCTGAGTGACAGCCAGTACACCCGCATGCCGCTCTATCGCGAGAACATCGACCAGGTCATCGGCATCCTGCACATGCGTGACGTATTGCCGCTGCTGTATCGCGAGGAACTCGACCACTCCGCACTGGAACGCACCGCACGGGCACCTTATTTCATCCCGGAGAGCACCTCGCTGAATCGCCAGTTGCTGAACTTTCAGCGCGAACGGCGCCGGATCGGCTTTGCGGTCGATGAGTACGGCGATATCCAGGGCCTGGTCACCATGGAAGACCTGCTGGAAGAAATCGTCGGCGAGTTCACCTCGGACCCGTCCGCGCACTTTGAGGACATCCAGCCCCAGGAGGACGGCACCTGGCTGGTGGATGGCTCGGTCAGCATCCGCACCCTGAACAGCGTACTGCACATGAAGCTGGCGATCGATGGTCCCAAGACACTCAATGGCCTGATCATCGAGGAACTGGAAATGATCCCGGAAAACAACACCAGCCTGTTGCTCGACGGTCACCCGGTCGACATCCTGCAAATCCGCGAGAACATGGTAAAAACGGTACGTATACACCCCGCCTGGCAGCGTCCGGACCAAGGCCCGTCTGCCGGTACTGCTGTATGAAGCTGCTGTTCAATCTCGAGATCATAGAAGGTAGCCGCATCAAGGCGGTGCCCAGCGCATACCTCCACTCGCTGCCGCGGGAACAACAGGTCACCGAGGTCAGGGAATTTCTTGCCTGGGCGGAACGCGAGGCGCGCGACAACAGCGACCTGACTGCGCGCGCCGAGGCCGAAATCGGCATTGCCACGGCGCGTGAATTTCTCGACAGGGCGGCACAGCACAGCCCCATCATTACCGGCAATGCGAGGGAACGGGACCATGACTGACAAAATCGAAAAAACCGCTGCGCAGTGGCGTGCAGAGCTGACACCGGAGCAGTACCAGGTCACCCGCTGTCATGGCACGGAGCGGCCATTTACCGGGAAATATCTCGACTGCAAGGATGACGGCACTTACACCTGCGTATGTTGCGGTGCAGAGTTGTTCCATGCCGCGGACAAGTTCGATTCCGGTAGCGGCTGGCCCAGCTTCGTGCGCATGGGCAACAGCGCGAATATCAACATCCGCACCGACTCCAGTCATGGCATGACACGCACCGAGGTACTCTGCGCACACTGCGATGCCCACCTCGGACATGTGTTTGATGACGGCCCCGCGCCTACCGGGCAGCGCTACTGCATCAACTCCGTAGCGCTGGACTTCAGGAAATCCTGACCATCCTGGCTACGAGGCAGGTGCGGCAGAAATCCAGACATGAATCTTGAATGCGCCGGCCTGGCGCAGCATGTTCCATCGATGGAAACGCAACCCATGCGGCACCGGTTCGACGCCAGCCCGGGGCCGGGGGCATTGGTCCAGGACTCCCCGGCGTGCAAAATCATGAAGCATTTCCTGAGCGTACACTTGTAGTGCCCATGTGCCCGAAAGCATAGACCAACAGCAACCAGACGAGCGACCCATGAGCCAAAGTTTTCCGGAGGCGGCCTCTGCCGAGGCCATATCGACAAACCAGAGTTTGTTTCTGCGCTATTTCACGGCGATCCTGATCGACCTGGTAGTGCTGAATATATTTGCCGAGCACTGGCGCCATGTCATGATCGATTCATTCACCATGTCGCTGTTCGTAGCAGTACTGTTACAGGTCCTGCTCAAGCTGACGCTGTCAATCGAGCACCGGGTTGCCGGATACTTCAATGCCAGGTCGGGTACAGGGGCGAGAATCATGCGCTTCGTCAGCGCCTGGGCCATCCTGTTTCTTTCCAAGTTCGTGATCCTGGGCGCAGTGAAGCTGGCCTTTGGGGACAGCATCGTGTTTGGTGGCCCTGTCCATGGGGTCGTGGCGTTCATCGTCGTCGTGGTTGTCATGCTCGCTGCCGAGGAGGTCATCGTGCGTTTTTACCGTCGGCTGGCCTGAAATTACCCGTTACAAAGCGTAATTTCATCAGTTCCGCGGCTCGATATACGGGGCAACCCCGACACGGCATCACGGCAACGGGCAGCCGCCCGGGATCGCGGGAGGATGCACTGCCTACGGTGGCGACAACACCGTTGCGCAGCAGTGCTATGCTTTCAGTGAAAGAAACAGAGTAACCGCTTCGAACACCCTTGCTTCATGCGTATACCGCTAGCGTATAAAAAAACATGAAAATCTGGATCTTATTGAAACTGCTTGTGACGGCTATCTGCTGCGTGGGATACACCGCGCTAGCGGGTGCAGACCATGATGGTGATGTCAATATCGACGGAGAAGTCGATGTGGTCGACGTACTCTGGGGACAGCAGGACCTGCTTGCTGCGCGCAGCCTGTCTCCGGCGCAGCAAGCGCATGGCGACGTGGCGCCGCTGGTTTCAGGCGTCCCGCAGCCGGATGGTGCGTTCACCCTGGGCGATGTGCTGGTCATACAGCGTATCGCGCTGGGCATGCTGAATTTCTCCGTGCCGGGCAACCAGTTCAATATCGGCGACTCGATCGGCGAGGGCGAGGCGGCCAATGGCACCATCGGCGAGCCCCACCACGAGACGGTCTGGTCGACCGGCTATAACGGCGCCGATAGTGTCAACAGCCTCAATGAACGCTTCGAGCTTGGCGCCGCCGCCGATTATTACGAAAACAATGCCAGCCGCGACCCGCTGTTCAACCATGCGCAGAGTGGCGCGGTAATAGCTGACTTTGCAGCACAGGCACAGGCCATTGTTACCGCCTCTGCAATGACGCCTTCCGGTAAAGTGGATATGGCCACGGTGTTCCTGGGTAACAACGATGTTTGCGCCCCATCCATGGGGGAAATGACGGACCCGGCGCTGTTCGAGGCGCAGTATCGGGCCGGCCTGGACGTGCTGGCTTCCAGCAGCGCCACCCGCAGCGCGCAGATTCACGTGTCCGGTCTCCCGGCTATTTACTGGTTGTGGAATGCCAAGCGGAGTAATTTTTTTTGCAGGGTGTTTATCTGGCCGCTCGTGCCCTGTGAAAACCTGCTGGATAACCCGGCAGACGATTGTGAAAACGACGTTGCACGGCAGGACCCCGACACCGTCTATCCGGGTGACGGGGCGAACTGCCAGCGCAGGAAAGCACTGCATGCCAGCATCCGTGACACCTATAACCCGATCCTGCGCGATGTGCTGGACGAGTACCGCACCTCAAATCGGCTGCCGAACGCCAGGTACACTGACATCTATGATGTCCGCTTTGATTCCGTGCATGTGAATGGCGGCGATTGCTTTCACCCGAGCACGGCGGGTCACGCCTTGCTGGCGGAAACCGAGTGGTGCAGGACGCACTGGGGTAACGGTGATGCGGCATGCCCCTGACTGGTGCTGCCGGCTGGCCTGGCCGTGGGCCCGGCAGCAGTGCGGAGATTAGGATGAACAGAGTGTTACACACAGCTGCATGGTTTGTTTTGTGCCTCCTGCTGGCAGGCGGCGCAATAGCGGCCGATCACTTTTTGGTGACCCCGCAGGGCGCGCGCTATCAAGACCTGAAAACCGGCACGGGTCCGGCTGCCGGGCCCGGCGATGTCGTAACCATGCACTTCGTCGGCTGGCTGGACGCCAATGGCAGCAAGGGCAAGGAAATATATAATTCCCGCCGCGAGCGCGCGCCGGTCTCCTTCGTTGTCGGCACCGAGCGGGTGATGCGCGGCTGGAGTGAGGGTGTCATCGGTATGCAGGCCGGCGGCAAGCGCCTGCTGCTGTTGCCGCCGGCGCTCGGGTACGGATCACGGGGGGTGGAAGACGTTATCCCCGCGGATGCCGCGCTGATATTTGTCATTGACGTGATCGCGGTCGAAACAGCAGGGGATTGACCCGGCATCCCGCCGTTAACACTACCCACCACCCTGCCCTGACTATTAACGCCGGCGCCTGGCGTGCAGCTCCTGCTACGGCCAGCAGCGGTCCGCCTGGCCCCGCCTGTTTCGCAGGGCAGATACCTTGGGTAAACCATCGAGGTACATCGCCAGACTGCTTCCAGCAGACTTGATATACGTCAAGAAAACGCGAGTTCTCCTGAAAAACAGCTATACAAGACGCCAGCATCAACTATATTAGTGGTGAAAGGTGGAAAAGGCTGAATAGCAACCTTTGAGTTGCAAACCTTTAGTATTCACCTTGGGACGCCTCGGCAAGTACGTGGCAGCGCAGAAGGATCGCAAGAACCTTCCATCGTGTGGACAGCACCACCGATCATGCCGCCACCAGACTACCGGGGCGTTTTCTATGTGCGTGAACCTGGCGCGCAGCGCCCGATCAATACGTGAAAGTACCGACCCGGCCTCCGGTATTACCGGTTCCCGTCACCCTCTTCCCTGCGTTGCGGGCAGTTTCTGTACAGAGCTGGCGTTGCTGGATCGCGATGGACCGGATTCCCTGCTGATCCAGAAATCCCTCAGTCCCAGTTTATCCTTCAATAGCATGGCATGGGATTTTGCTTCATCACGCGACTGAAACCCTTTTACAAGTACTCGCCAGTAGCGCTTGCCGTTCACCTCCACGTGTTCCTGGGTCGCGTCGATACCCTTTGCCCTGGCATGCTCAACCAGCCTGTCTGCTTCGTCCCGGGCAGACAATGAGGCAAGATGAATATGCCAGGCACTGCTGACATCGGATTTTTTTGCAGGAACCTGCGCGCCTGCCACGGAATGAATTGCAGCCGCTGCCTGCGGCCCTCCTGCTGCGGGAGCAGTCAAGAGAGCAGGTTCTAGCGGTGTCGAATAGATGGGTAAATTTGCCTCTGCATTTATTGCTGCAACGGTATCCTCAAGGGCTTTCCTGTCTGTATAGACAGGATCATGCGCAACTGTCCTGTCGGCCCCGCCCAGCATCGCAAGACCCGGGATTACCAGGATAAGCAGGTAAGAAAACACTACATTGCAGGGCGAAGGATTCTTGTTCATGGTACGGACACTGGTTGTTATTGTTCCCGCCACAGCAGCAAGTTATTGGTTTTCTTACTACCCGGGCGGGGCACACTGGTCCTCGCGCCGATTTTCTGCGGCACATACAAACCAGCCACTGACAGAATAATAACGGGACGCGTTCTTAACCATTGGACTCAAGTGCAATATGCAGGCGGTCTTAACAAAAAGGGGGGCGAAGTCACTGCTGCCCCATTTACATGTACTGAAACTACAGTAAGTCCATGAATGAACGTATTGCACGGAGCGGTTGATAGCGACAGGACATGAAAGCTATACATTCCCGTATAAACAGTACGTCCCTTCTCCCTCCGGGAGAAGGACAGGATGAG
>CAJQOV010000034.1 GCA_905480065.1 uncultured Gammaproteobacteria bacterium
GCAAGTTGATCGAGAATCAGTTGCCGTACCTGTACCCTGCCGAGATTTGGTCGGGGTAGAGAGATTCGAACTCCCGACATCCTGCTCCCAAAGCAGGCGCGCTACCAGGCTGCGCTATACCCCGATTGCCAGTAACAAAACCAGGCCAAAGTGCTTAACCCAGCGATGATACGTGCTGCCCCGGAATCGGTCAATAACACAAAAATAGCCCTTCTGCCGACAGTCCACCGCTTTGCCTGACAGGACTGGCCTGTCGCCAGACAGGCAGGAAACCGTAGCTTGTCCCTGCTTGCCGTCGCGTGCGAGAATTTACCGTCTTACCCCGAGCGCGACCAGCTACTCCCCATGACTGCAAAACTGATTGACGGCAAGGCAATTGCGGCCGGTATACGGCAATCTGTCCGCGCCAGGATTGACGAGCGCAAGCGCAGACAGCTGCGCATACCCGGACTCGCCGTGATACTGGTCGGCGCCGATCCTGCCTCGGAAATCTATGTACGCAACAAGCGCAAGGCCTGTGATGAGGCCGGCATTCTGTCAACCTCATACGATCTCGCACGGGAAACCGCAGAGCAGGAACTGCTTGATTTAATCGACAAGCTCAATGCCGATCCGGCCATAGACGGAATTCTGGTTCAGTTCCCGCTTCCTGGGCATATCGATGCCGACAAGGTCACAGAGCGAATACATCCTGACAAGGACGTAGACGGGTTTCATCCTTATAACATCGGCCGACTCGCATTGCGCCGCCCCTCGCTACGTTCCTGCACACCGCGTGGCATCATCACACTGCTGGAACGCACCGGTGAACCATTTTACGGCCGCATGGCGGTCGTGGTTGGGGCATCCAATATCGTAGGCCGACCGATGACCCTGGAACTGCTGCTGGCGGGATGTACCGTCACCACCTGTCACCGGTTCACGCGGGACCTGGCAGACCATGTCGGGCACGCAGATATTCTCATTGCCGCGGTGGGCAAGCCGGGAATCATCCAGGGCGAGTGGGTCAAGCCCGGCGCAACCGTAATTGATGTAGGTATTAACCGGCTTGCGGACAGCAGTATTGCCGGTGATATCGGATTCGCTGCTGCCCGAGAGCGTGCCGGATGGATTACACCGGTCCCGGGTGGTGTCGGGCCAATGACTGTTGCAACCCTGCTGGAAAACACCCTGTTTGCCGCAGAGCAGTTACACGACTGAAATACACCTGGTTCAGGCGCGTCTCCATGTTGTTCCGGAAGTGCCGTCTTCCAGTACGATACCCCGTTGTTCCAGCTCATTGCGTATCCGATCCGCCTCAGCCCAGTTTTTCTGTCCACGTGCCGCTACGCGGCTGGCAACCAGCACGTCGATGTCGCCATCGGACAGCGTGTCTTCTGCACCATCGCCGCCAACGGATTCACGCAGGAATGTGTCCGCTTCTGCCTGCAGCAATCCCAGCAAACCGCCCATTGAACGCAAACAACCGGCAAGACGGCGGGCGCGTTCCGGCTCCTGTACCCTGCATTTGTTGATCTCGCGGGCCAGTTCAAACAACACGGCTACTGCCTCCGGCGTGTTGAAGTCATCATCCATGGTGGCATTGAACATGGCCGTATAGCGCTCGGATTCAGCATCATTTGCCTGCAATGGCTCGATACCACGCAGTGCGGTATAGAGGCGCGTCAGCGCTGCCTTGCTATTGTCCAGGTGCTCCTGCGAATAATTCAGCGGACTGCGGTAATGGCTGGCAATGATGAAATATCTTATCTCCTCGGCGCGATAGCTTTTCAGGATGTCACGCACAGTAAAGAAATTACCCAGCGACTTTGACATCTTTTCATCATCCACGCGTACGAAGCCGTTATGCATCCAGTAATTCACAAACGGCTTGCAGGTTGCCGCCTCCGACTGGGCGATTTCGTTCTCGTGGTGCGGAAACTTCAGGTCCATGCCACCGCCATGGATATCGAAGTGATCACCCAGGTAGCGGGTTGACATGGCAGAACACTCGATATGCCAGCCTGGCCTGCCTGCACCCCATGGCGATGCCCAGCTGGGATCACCGGGTTTTGCCTGCTTCCAGAGCACGAAGTCCAGCGGATCGTGCTTCGATTCATCGACCTCGATCCGGGCTCCGGCCTGCAAATCTGCAAGGTTTCTTCCCGACAGGCGACCATAGTGCTCAAAACGGCTGACATCGTAGTACACATCGCCATTGCCGGCCTGGTAGGCATAGCCGTTCTTGATCAGTGCGCCGATCATGGAGATGATTTCTTCCATTGATTCGGTAGCCTTTGGTTCAATATCCGGCCGTGCAATGCCCAGCGCATCCGAATCCTCATGCATGATCGCGATGAAACGCGCGGTCAGGGTGTGGATGTCCTCACCATTTTCATGTGCCCGCTTGATGATCTTGTCATCGATATCGGTAATATTGCGGACATAGGTAACCGCATACCCCAGTGCCCGCAGATAACGCACGACCACATCGAATACCACCATTACCCGCGCATGACCGAGATGGCAGAAGTCGTAAACGGTCATGCCGCACACATAGATCCGGACCTTGCCCGGTTCAATGGGTATAAAGGTATCTTTCTGATTAGTAAGGGTGTTGTAAATCTTCAACATCGGATAATTCCTGTGCACCTGGTGTGCGTGTAACGCGGGCAGCTGCCCTTCTGCGTGGCATATCAAGAACAGCCCCCGGCAATACCGGCTTACTGCACTTGTATTGACCGGCAGAGCTTATATCATTGGCAAACTCATTAAAATAACCGGAGCAACGCATGAGAAATCTGCAAAACCTGTTCTTGGCACTGACTATCGTACTGCTGCCAGTGACGGGTTTCTCACAAGACAATCAGCCCAACAACAAGGAAACAGGCATGGTCAAGGTAACAATGGACACCAACAAGGGTGTCATCAAGCTGGAACTCGACAGCGGAAAGGCTCCGCTTACCGTTGCAAACTTCGTCGAGTATGCCAAAGCAGGATTCTACGACAACACCATCTTTCATCGTGTTATCCCCGGCTTCATGATCCAGGGCGGCGGTTTTACCCTCGAAACCAGGCAAAAGCCCACCAGGAATACGATCAAAAACGAGGCAGATAACGGCCTGCAAAATGTCAAAGGCAGCATTGCCATGGCACGCACCAGCGATCCCCAGTCTGCCACTGCCCAGTTCTTCATCAATGTGGCGGATAACCACTTTCTTGATTACAAGTCGGCGACGCCCCAGGGCTGGGGTTATGCCGTTTTCGGCAAGGTCACCGAAGGCATGGATACCGTCGAAAAGATCGAGAAGGTAAAGACCGGCAACAACTCAGGCATGGCAGATATGCCTTTGGAGCAGGTTATCATCCGCAAGGTCACCATAGAAGAATAGGCAGGACACAGCCCGACGGCATGTCCTGCACCCTGTTTATTTCTGACCTCCATCTGGATCCGGAACGCCCGGACGTGACCGGGCTGTTTCTGGATTACCTTGAGGCACATGCCGGCAAGGCTGATGCGCTGTACATACTCGGCGACTTGTTCGAGGCATGGATCGGGGACGACGATGACGCAGCGCTGGGCATGGATGTCAGTGCCGCCATCCGGCACTGCACAAAGGCCGGCACGCCGGTATTCCTCATGCATGGCAACCGCGATTTCCTGCTGGGAGAATCCTTCGCCAGGCAGTCATGCTGTACCTTGCTGGAAGATCCGACTTTAATCGACCTCTACGGCACTCCGACCTTGCTCATGCATGGTGACTTGCTGTGCACCGATGATACCGCGTATCTGAATTTTCGCGCCCAGGTCCGCAGTACAGACTGGCAAGCGAACCTGCTGGCTCGTCCACTGGAGGCGCGCCGCGCCATGGCACGTGAAATGCGTGCTGCCAGCCGTGAACAAAATCGTGGCAAGCCGGAATCCATCATGGACGTAAATGCCGATGCAGTGACCGATGCGATGTTGCGTTTCGGGACACTGCGGCTGATTCACGGCCATACACACCGTCCCGCCGTACACGAGCTGCACCTGAATGGCAGGCCTGCCCAGCGCATCGTGCTGGGTGACTGGTATGAGCAGGGCAGCGTACTGGAATGCAATGCACAGGGATGTACACTGCAGGTACTGGATCTGCCGAAACGCTAGTCGCCTATCCGGTATTGCTGATAGCCTGACGGCAACTCGAACAAACCGGCAGCAACCGGCATATCATGCTGATAGTTGTTCAGTTCCCGATTGTAGCCATACACGTCCCATTCCCGTACCGGCAGGCCTCTCTGGTAAGGGAGTCCTGTTCCGTATACATAACGCAGCAAATAACAGGGTGTCTGTATTTCTGCCGGCATATCCTTCAAATGCCCCGCCTGCTGGGCGCCCGTTATGCGAGCAAAGTCCGTCAGCGCTGCCACGGCCGGTTCCAGCAATCCGGGAACTGCAATCACCTCGAAGCAGGCTTTCCCGTCGGCACGCGCCTGCACATGCAAGGGTTGCCTGCCGTTGATCGGCGGGGCATCCGGGTCCTGCGCGACCAGCTCATCCAGCCTGACGGCTGGCGGGATATCCAGGTCAGCGGGTTGGGCGGAGACGGCAAGGATGGAGCGATCATCGTGGCTTACGCTGTAGATGGTATGGCTGCCACGGTCAAACAGGATGAAACCGCTTTCCGGCTCGGCAGCATCAATCCTCATGAAATCATCGGTTATGGTGATTTTCACCGGGTAAGAATCCGCGCCCGGCTCCTGTTCCTGGTACCAGAGTACCGTGGCAGCTACTGTTGCTGCGGACAGATCTGCAGCAAATGCTGGCGCGCTGAAGCCGGCAGCAACCGTGGCTAACAGGCAAATCGCTGGTGGTGAAGCCAGCATCCCGAGTAATTTTGAAGTCATTGCTCTGCCCACCATGCAAGTAATTCCAGTTCTTCCTCCTCAAAGCCAGCCGCGCGGCGAGCCGAAGCATTCAATGGATTCTTTATCCTGTGCATGCCGTGTTCGGCAAGCAATCGCGCAAAAGTCACTACCGGCTCGATGCCACGGCACCCGCAAATATAGGCAAACCAGCGCGAACCGGCCTCCACATGACTGATTTCATCATGCAGAATTCGCTCCAGTATGGCCACACTGGACTTGTCGCCGATGGACCTGAGTCGTTCCAGCATGCCCGGCGTTACATCGAGTCCGCGTGCCTCCAGTACCCGCGGCACCAGTGCCATGCGCACCAGCACATCATGGGCAGTTTTTTCTGCCATCTCCCAGAGTCCGTCGTGTGCCGGGAAATCCCCGTATCGGTAGCCCATTTCCTCCAGGCGGTCACTCAGCAGGCAGAAATGCACGGCTTCCTCCCCGGCCACCCTGCTCCAGTCCTGATAAAAGCCGACGGGCATTCCCGGAAAGCGGCACACCGCGTCCCAGGCGAGGTTTATCGCATTGAACTCGATATGAGCCAGCGCATGGATAAAAGCCGCGCAACCTTCGGGCGTGCTCAGTTTGCGGCGCGCAAGCCGGGAAAAATGCACCAGCTCGGGCAATTCCGGTCGTCCGGGTTGTAGCGAAGGAACGGGACATTCCGGATCCGGCTGCACGGGAAACTGTTGAAATAATTCTGCAGTCTGCAGCGTCAAGGTGACTTTCCGCTGCGGGTCCGGCTCCTGCAGACATGACTGTGCCATTTCAAACAGCTCACTCATGAGGTAATTTCATGCCTATCATAATGTGCCCTACATTCGTGCCGGTCGCTCCGGTTACCAGCAGATCTCCACTGGCGGCAAGGCAGGTTCCTGCATCTGCCTTGCGCAATCACATCAGACAGCAGCAAGGCGCTGGCAGTACGCCCATCGAGATACTGCAGCAGGCGGCCGCCCTTGATCGTGGATAGCATCAGCCGCACTTGATTCATGGCCACGATATCCAGTCCGTTCCCCAGTAACCAGCGGTTGGCACGCTGCAGATCCCCCGGCTGCAGGCCGTCTCGAATGTCTTCCGCCAGGCTGGAGCTGCCACCGGAGATCAAAAACAGCAATCTGCGTTGCCGCGGCTGGTCACCGATAAATGCCAGTAATTGCTTGCCGGCGGCCAAGATGTTGCCGGGCAATTTCGATCGGCAGCGCATTCATGCCGCAAGGCCCCCGGGGGTTGCCGGTTCAGCGCTCCGCGGCTGCCAGGCCACGCACGAGATCAGTGCGCAGGTCATGCACCGATTCAAGGCCTACCGAGATGCGTAGCAACCCGTCCGAAATACCGGACTCGTTGCGCTGCTCCGGCGTCAAACGGCCATGCGTAGTCGTCGCCGGGTGGGTGATCGTGCTCTTGGTATCGCCCAGGTTCGCGGTAATCGAGAATATCCGGGTAGCATCAATAAAATTCCAGGCCCGCTGGCGGCCGCCACGCAATTCGAATGACAGTACCCCGCCGAAGCCGGATTGCTGCCGCTGCGCCAGCTCATGCTGGGGATGGGAAGCCAGCCCTGGGTAATACACCCTTGCCACGGCGGGTTGCTGCTCCAGCCAGGTCGCCAGTGCCAGCGCTCCATCACAATGTGCACGCATGCGCAGAGACAAGGTTTCCAGCCCCTTCAGGAACACCCAGGCATTGAACGGGCTCATGGACGGTCCGGCAGTACGCAGAAAACCATAGACCTCCTTGCCAACCTTCTCGGCATCGCCAACCACGGCACCACCGATACAGCGACCCTGCCCGTCGAGGTACTTGGTGGCCGAGTGGATTACGATATCTGCGCCGAGTGCGAGTGGCTGCTGTAATGCCGGCGTGCAGAAACAGTTATCCACGGCCAGCAGAGCATTACTCGCGTGTGCCAATGCCGCCAGCGCCTCAATATCGGCCAGTTCGGTCAGCGGGTTGGACGGCGTTTCCAGAAAAAAAAGCCGCGTCTGCGGACGCACGGCACGCTTCCATGCCGCAATATCCGCCTGCGGGACAAAGGTAGTCTCGATACCAAATCGGGCCATGTAGGTGCTGAACAATACGGTCGTCGTGCCAAAGATGCTGCGTGATGACACGATGTGATCTCCGCTCTTGAGCAGGCCGGCACAGGTTGCCAGGATGGCGGCCATGCCGGACGAGGTCGCCACGCAACTTTCCCCTCCTTCCAGTGATGCCAGTCGTTGTTCGAAGGTACGCACGGTCGGATTGGTAAAGCGCGAATAGATGTTGCCCGGGGACTCGCCGGAAAATCGTGCGGCGGCCTCGGCTGCGCTGCCAAACACATAACTGGAGGTTGGGAAAATCGCCTCTGCATGCTCGCCCTCGGCAGTGCGCTGCTGGCCGGCCCGGACCGCCCGGGTCTCGAATTCATACTCTTCAAACGACATCGTTTATCTCCCGGCATTTCCGGTTCAGGTAACTGGCGCGGGACACAAAAAAACCCGCTTGCAGTAATGCGAAAGCAGGTGCAAACGCTTTAGCTGCATTTATCAGGCGCCCGCAAGCTGAGTTCAAATCGGCGCAACTGTGACTGAACCTAGTTGAGAATAATGGACCTGTCAAGACAGTGAGTGGTTTCAGGCAGTGTTGTGCATATCAATAACCCCGCCATCTTTTTCCCGGCGCCCTTTCTTGGCCGCATCGCTGCGCGCCGTTTGCAAGCCGTTCAAATAGTTCACGTCCACATCGCCGGTGATGTATTCCCCGGTGAACACGGAGGTGTCAAAGGCGCTGATCTCCGGGTTACCCTTGCCCACCGCCTTGATCAGATCCTCGAGATCCTGGAACAGCAACCAGTCAGCACCGATCGCCTTGCAGACCTCTTCCTCGTTGCAGCCGGAGGCAATCAGTTCGTCGCTACTGGGCATATCGATACCGTACACATTCTGATAACGAACCGGGGGCGCTGCCGAAGCAAAATAGACCTTGTTGGCACCGGCGTCGCGCGCCATGTCGATAATCTGCGTAGAAGTGGTGCCGCGCACAATGGAGTCATCAACCAGCAGAACGTTCTTGTCGCGGAATTCCAGGTCTATGGCATTGAGTTTCTGGCGCACGGATTTCTTGCGCTGTTGCTGTCCGGGCATGATGAAGGTGCGCCCGATATAGCGGTTCTTGATGAAGCCCTCGCGGTATTTCACACCCAGGTTATAGGCCAGCTGCAAGGCGGAGGTACGACTGGTATCCGGAATCGGTATCACCACGTCAATATCATGGTCCGGCCACACACGCAGTATCTTGGCAGCCAGCTTTTCGCCCATGCGCAGGCGGGCCTTGTATACCGAGATCCGGTCGATGATGGAGTCCGGCCGTGCCAGGTATACATACTCGAATATACAGGGCGACACCGACGGTTTCTCTGCGCATTGCTGGCGGTGTAATTTCCCATCCAGCGTAACGAATATTGCCTCTCCTGGCGCGACATCATCAACCAGCTCGAAGCCAAGCGCATCCAGTGCCACGCTCTCGGACGCCATCATGTAGTCCGTGCCTTTCGGAGTTTCGCGTTTGCCGTACACCAGCGGACGAATTCCGAAGGGATCCCTGAATGCCACCACGCCATAGCCGGTAATCATGGCAACGGCTGCATAGGCACCCTGACATCGGCGGTGAACCCCGGCAACTGCATTGAATACATGACTGATGTCCATGCGGATTTCCGCATGGCGCTGCAGTTCGTGTGCGAAAACATTCAACAGCACTTCGGAATCGGAGTCGGTATTGATCTGGCGCAGGTCTTCCTGGAACAGCTCCTGCTTGAGCCGGTTGGCATTGGTCAGATTGCCATTGTGCGCCAGACAGATTCCGTAGGGTGAATTCACATAGAAGGGTTGTGCTTCGGAAGAACTTTCGCACCCCGCAGTGGGGTAACGTACGTGCCCGATCCCCATATTGCCGACCAGCCGTCGCATATGCCGTGTGTGGAACACATCCCGCACCAGTCCATTGTCCTTGCGCAGGTACATGCGCTGGCCGTCACTCGTCATTATGCCGGCAGCATCCTGTCCGCGATGCTGCAACACGGTCAGGGCGTCATAAATTGACTGGTTTGCCGGGCTCTGTGCAACGAGACCAATGATGCCGCACATAGGTAAGTTCCGTTGGGTGCTGGCTGAATGGATCAGGCGTAGTTGATATTGTCGGCGATCTCGCCTGGCAGGAAGTTGCGCATCCACAATGCGAACTCCTGGAAGTACCCGAGGAATTGTGATTCCTGCCACCACGGATCCTGCGGGAACGGTGTCAGGCCGGCCAGCAACACCAGGATCGTCACGATAACGCCCCCCCGTGCCACGCCAAACACCACGCCGAGCATCTTGTCAGTACCGCTCAGGCCGGTTTTTGATACCAGCTTGCCAGCGAGGTAATTAATCACCGCGCCCATCAGCAGTACCGCGATGAACAATACGGCGAAGGCAGTGATCTTTTGGGCGGAAACCAGTGAGATCCAGCCAGCTATCACCTGGGACAATGGCTCGTAGAAAGTCATCGCAACCCAGAGCGCAATGAGCCAGGTTGCCAGTGCCAGTGCCTCCTTGACGAAGCCGCGGAACAGGCTAAGGATTGCGGACAGGGCAATCAGGGCAATAATAACGATATCTATCCAGGCAATCTCCATAACATCCTCACTGGGTGGTCTGTTCACGTATCGCCGGCAGTTTGCCGCCTGGCACACGCGTTATTTTCAAGCTGCATTTTACCAGATGTGTGTCTGGGAACACCATTTGTAACCTAGCCGCCAGCCGCACCGATTTCGATAACAATTCCGGTGGTTTTCATCCTGTCACCCAGCTTGCGCAGCAGCGACTCGGCGCTGGCTCGATCCGGCTCTGGCCCTGCCAGCACACGGTAGCTGGTGCCTTTGCCAGTGTCCACCATTTGCAGCTGAGCGGCAAAGCCCGCCTTGCCCAGGGTGTCTCGCAAGGCGGCCGCATTGGCTTGCTGACCGAAGCTGCCAAGCTGGGCATACCAGCCCGGGGCGGGAGCATCAGACCGGGGGGGCTTGGCTGCTGCCGCGGGAGGCTCCGGCTGTGGTGCCTCAACCTGGGCTGATTCAGGCTGTTGCAGGCGGGTAGTCGCAATTTCCGGTTGCGATGCCGGTTCCGGTTCCGGTGTGGCTGGTGCGGTAGCGGATGAGGAAGGTTCCGGCACGTCCGCTTCCGGCAGCTGAAGATCCATGGAGGCACGGTAATCCAGTTCTGGTGGAGTCGGGATATCATGAGATTGAGGTATCAGCTCATCATCCGGGCCTTCCAGGATAAGCGGCACGAATATCACTGCGAGTGATACCAGCACCACGGCACCGATCAGTCTTTGTTTCAGTTGCTGCTCCATGGGAACTCCAGTCTGGTTCATACCAGGTATGTTCAGCGTAAGGGCAAACTATACCTGACTTGCCAACACCTCTGCCACGACTGCGAACGAACCGCACACCACGATCCGGTCAGTAGCGCAAGCGTTAGCCAGCGCATATTGCATCGCTTGCGTAACAGACTCAAACAAGCGGGTAGCCCGGGGAACGGCATGACTGCCAATGCGCTGCTGCAGGGTGGCCGCCGTTATGCCCCGCTCCGTCGCCAGGCTCGCCAGACACCATTCATCCACGCAATCACGCAGCGCTGCGGCAAACCCGGCGGCATCCTTGTCCTCCAGCATACCCAGGACAAGCCAGGTCCTGCCTGCCGGCTTGTCTGCCTGCAACAGCTCAGCCAAGCGGGTAGCACCGGCCGGGTTATGCGCCACATCGACCAGAATCTCCACGGGTCCCGGTAGTCGCTGGGCTCGCCCGGCCAGGTGAACCGTAGCTAAACCCCGCTGTATGGCGTCCTGATCGACCGGCAATCGTTCCAGTAATGTCTCAATCACGGCCAGCGCACCTGCCGCATTATCCAGCTGGTGTTCACCCGCCAATGCCGGCCTTGGCAGATCGTTCCAGTGCCGTTCCCGGCCACGAAAGCTCCAGCCGCTGTCGGTAGTCGAACGGGAAAATCCGGCACCGGCCGCATACCAGTCGGCGCCGGTGGCTTCGGCTGTGGCACGCAGGCTGAGCGGGGGGGAAGGATCAGCGCAAATTGCCGGCCGGGTGGCCCGAAATATACCGGCCTTTTCCCGTCCAATCGACTCGCGGTTATTGCCCAGCCAGGCCACATGGTCTATGCCGATGGCCGTCACCAGCGCCACGTCGGCATCTACGATGTTCACCGCATCCAGGCGCCCTCCCAGGCCAACCTCAAGGATCGCCACATCCGGAAGCGTTTGACGGATAGTGAACAGTGCGGCGAGAGTGCCGAATTCGAAATAGGACAGCGTGATTGCGCCACGGGCTGAATCAATGGCATCAAAGGCGTCACATAACTGGTGATCCGTGGCTTCCTGGCCATCCACTCGAATGCGCTCGTTGTAG
>CAJQOV010000035.1 GCA_905480065.1 uncultured Gammaproteobacteria bacterium
CCGGCTCCCGATGAAGGCATCGAGCAACAGCAACCCGGCACCCAGCGTAATCGCGGAATCCGCCACGTTGAACGTCGGCCAGTGCCAGGCCTGGTAATACACATCGATGAAATCGATAACGTAACCATACAACACGCGATCTACCAGGTTGCCGATCGCGCCCCCCAGGATCAGACTCAGCGCCAGGGCAGTGCGGCGCTCATGTTGTGCAAGTCGCGCCAGCCAGACCAGCAGCACCGTGCACACCACTATCGCGAGTGCGATAAAGAACCAGCGCTGCCAACCGGAGGCGCTGCTGAGGAAGCTGAATGCAGCGCCGTAATTATAGGCCTTGGTAATGGCTAGCATCGGCAGCAACCCAATGGATTCGCCCAGGCCCAGTGCGCCGTTTGCCAGCCATTTACTGAGCTGGTCTGCAACCAGCACGAACCCGGAAACCCAGCACCATTTCAACATCGGCATGGCCTGCCGATCAGGCAAAGCGGCGCTGTTCGCCGCTGCCGGTCACATTCTCCACGCAACGCCCGCAGAGTTCCGGATGTTCCGGCGTGGCGCCGACATCCGCGCGGTGATGCCAGCAGCGGATGCACTTGGTATGCGCTGACGGGATCACTCTGACACGGAACACCAGGCCCGGGATGTCACCAGCCACTGCATCGGGCGGGCAGTCCTCCATCGCGTGCACGCGGGCATAGGAAGTAATCAGGACGAAGCGCAACTCGTCCTCAATCGCAGCCAGCAGCGCGCGTGATTCGTCATCGGCGTACAGGTCCACCTCTGCATCCAGCGGGGAACCGATGTGTCCCGCCGCACGCAAATTTTCCAGCTCCTTGCCGACCACTTCGCGCACCGCGATGATGCGTTCCCAGAAATCCGCGCCCATGCGCCGCAAAATCTCGCCTTCCGGATAGAAGGCCGAGGGAAGTTCATACCAGGTGGACAGGAACACTGACCCGGCGCGCTTGCCCGGCAACTGCTGCCAGATTTCTTCCGCGGTAAAGCTCAGGATCGGTGCCAGCCAGCGCACCAGCGATTCGGCAACGTGGTACAGGGCGGTCTGCGCAGAGCGGCGCGGAATTCCCTCGGCCTGCGTGGTGTACTGCCGATCCTTGATGATATTGAGATAGAAACCGCCCAGGTCGACGGCACAGAAGTTATGTACCAGCTGGTAGATGCGGTGGAACTCGTAACTTTCGTAGGCCAGCTGCACCTGTTCCTGCAACTGCCGGGTACGCTCGATTACCCAGCGATCGAGACACAGCATCTGTTCGGGGTCGAGCAGGTTCACCGCGGGATCAAAACCGTTCAGGTTGGCGAGCAGGAAGCGCGAGGTGTTGCGCAGTCGCCGGTAGGCATCGGCCGTGCGCTTGAGTATCTCGTCCGACACGCTCATCTCGCCGCGGTAGTCCGTTGCGGCCACCCACAGGCGCAGGATGTCGGCGCCCAGGGTATTCATGATCTTCTGCGGTGCCACCACGTTGCCGCGCGACTTGGACATCTTCTGTCCCTTCGCATCAACGGTAAAGCCGTGGGTAAGCACGGTCTTGTACGGCGCCTCACCACGCATCGCGATCGCGCTCAGCAGGGAGGACTGGAACCAGCCACGGTGCTGATCGGAGCCTTCCAGGTACAGGTCGGCGGGGATGCCCAGGCCAGCACGCCTTTCCAGCACGGCATAGTGCGTCACACCGGAATCGAACCACACATCCAGCGTATCGTTTACCTTG
Source organism: uncultured Gammaproteobacteria bacterium (assembly GCA_905480065.1). Taxonomy (GTDB): domain Bacteria; phylum Pseudomonadota; class Gammaproteobacteria; order UBA9214; family UBA9214; genus UBA9214. The sequence continues at coordinate 1,728 of CAJQOV010000035.1, forward strand.
TCATAGCGATCTGCGTCGTTACCCAGCAACGCCTTCGGATCAAGCCCGAACCAGGCGTCGATCCCGTCCTGTTCGACGCGTTGCGCAACGGTTTCTATCAACTGCTGCGTGTCCGGATGCAGCGCACCGCTGTGCCGGTCGACAAACAGGGGCATCGGCACACCCCAGGTGCGCTGCCGCGAGATGCACCAGTCCGGACGATTGCCGACCATGCCCTCGATGCGCGCCTTGCCCCAGCCGGGCAGCCAGTTCACCGCGTCGATCGCCTGCAGTGCGGTTTCACGCAAACCGCCCTGCTCCATGCTGATGAACCACTGCGGCGTGGCGCGGAAAATGATCGGTGTCTTGTGGCGCCAGCAATGCGGGTAGCTGTGGCGCAGCATCTCCTCATGCACCAGGGCGCCCTTGCCCTTGAGCACCTCGATCACCGTGTTGTTGGCGGCAAACACATGCTGACCGGCAAACAGCTCGGTATCCGGCAGGAAACAGCCGTTACTGCCAACCGGGTTGTATACCTCCAGCTGGTAGCGGCTGCCCACCACGTAGTCATCCTGGCCATGACCGGGCGCGGTATGCACCGCGCCGGTACCGGCATCCGTGGTGACATGATCGCCGAGGATCACCGGCACCTCGCGTGCGTAGAACGGGTGTGCCAGCGCCTGGCCTTCCAGGTCACTGCCCTTGCAGTAGGCCACGACCTGGTAGTGTTCCGCGCCATAGCGCAGCATGGCGTCCTTCAGCAATGCCTCGGCAACAACCAGCCGTTCATGGCCATGCCCGACATCGCATTGCACAACGGCGTAATCCAGCGCGGGATTCAGCGCCACCGCCAGGTTGGCGGGCAGTGTCCAGGGGGTCGTGGTCCAGATCACCACCGATAGCGGCCCGTCACCGGGATGGCCATTCACATGGTGGCAGCAGGACAACAGGCCGCTTTCATTCAGCGCCCGGAAGCGCACATCGATGGCCGCGGAATCCTTGTCCTCGTACTCGACTTCGGCCTCGGCCAGCGCCGACTGGCAATCGGTACACCAGTGCACCGGCTTGAAGCCCTTGTGCAGGTGACCATTGTCGATGATGTGGCCCAGCGCCCGGATGATGTCTGCCTCGAAGCGGAAATCCATGGTGAGATAGGGCCGCTCCCAGTCACCGAGCACACCGAGGCGAATGAAATCCTTGCGCTGTCCATCAACCTGCTTGCCAGCATATTCACGACACGCCTTGCGGAAGGTGGCTGCATCGACTTTGGTGCCGGCCTTGCCGACCTTTTTCTCGACATTCAGTTCAATCGGCAGACCATGGCAATCCCATCCCGGTACATAGGGCGCATCAAATCCACCCAGGGTCTTGCTCTTGACGATAATGTCCTTGAGCACCTTGTTGACGGCATGGCCGATGTGGATATCGCCGTTGGCATACGGCGGACCGTCATGCAGCACGAATCGCGGGCGCCCGGAGCCGGTCTTGCGCAGCTGCGCGTACAGGTCCATTGCGTCCCATTGCTCGATCATGCCGGGCTCGCGTGCCGGCAGGTTGCCCTTCATCGGGAAGTCCGTACTGGGAAGATTCAAGGTGTCTTTGTAATCAGTCATGATGCAGCGTTTTGCGGTTGCGCGGGGAGCGTGAATTTATAACCCAACAGGCCCCTGAATCCCAGCAATCTTTGGTAATGGGGCCATTTAATCAATAACCTGGCGACCAGACCCTGCCCTGCCAGGATCCGCGCCCTGGCTTGACTCCGGGCGGACTATTCGGTGTCCGGTTGCGGGCCGGCACGATGCCGGAAGAAATCGCGCGCCTGCTGCGCGTCCAGCAGGATCTGCTGACGCAGCGCCTCGAATGACTCGAAACGCCGTTCCTGGCGCAGCTTCCGGCAAAAGTTTACCTGTACATGGGCTCCGTAAATATCCCGGTCGAAATCGAACAGGTGCACTTCCAGCAGGGCGCGCGTACCGTCCACGGTTGGCCGGCTGCCGACATTGGCGACCCCGGGAAGCGGTTTCTGACCCAACCCGGCAACCTCGACGGCGAATACACCGGCGAGCGGTGAGCTGGCGCGGTGCAGGAAAATATTTGCGGTTGGAAACCCGATGGTGCGCCCGCGCTTGTCACCGTGTGCAACCCGCCCGCACATGGCATACGGCCGGCCCAGCAGCAAGGCTGCCGTGTCCAGGTCGCCTTGCTGCAGCGCATCCCGAACACGGGTGCTGCTGACCCGTTCCGTTCCGCTATGGTAGGTATGCATGCTCGCCACTTCGAAACCGAACTGGTCTCCAGCCTGTTTCAGCAGTGCGTAATTGCCCGCTCTCTCCCTGCCGAAGCGAAAATCATCCCCCACCACCAGGTACTTCACGGCCAGACCTTCGACCAGAATGGTGCGGATAAATGCATCCGGGGTGAGCTCCGCCAGGCGCTTATCGAAGCGCAGGCAGAGTACGCGCTCGATACCGTATTCATTCAGCACCTGGAGTTTTTCGCGTAACCGCGTCAACCGGGCCGGTGCCGGTGCAGACGCAAAGAATTCGCGCGGCTGCGGCTCGAAGGTGATCAGCGTAACCGGCAGCCCGAGACGCGTGGCCTGTTCTCGACACTGGGCAACGACCGCCTGGTGCCCGAGATGCACACCGTCGAAGTTGC
>CAJQOV010000036.1 GCA_905480065.1 uncultured Gammaproteobacteria bacterium
GAAGGCGTGGCCCAGGTGCTGTTCCTGGAATCCGACGAGGTCTGCGAGACTTCCTACAAGGACCGCGGTGGCAAGTACCAGGGCCAGACCGGGGTTACGCTGCCGAAGACGTGATTTGACCGGGCGTGAAGCAGGGGCGGCCGTGTATTGAAAAGAACAGCACTTCTCGCGCAAAGGCGCAAAGTAAAATCAAAACTAAAGTGCCACGCAGATCACCGGATCCACAGTGTAGTGAATGATCAAAATGTCTTCTTCCCCGCGCCGGCGCGGGTACTCCCCCCTTTTTCGATAAATGACACCGACCCCTTTATTTCATAAATGACACCGACCCCTTTATTTCCCTTTATGAAAAAAATGACACCGACCCCTTTATTTCTTGTTGTGTTGATTATCGTGCTGGTTGCGTTTGGTTTGCTGTCCTACCGGCCCGATATTCCCGACAACGATACGCCGGTAACCGGGTTGCCATGGCAGATTGATGTGTTGCCGGATGGCAATACGCGGGTGTTCGGTGTCACGCCCGGCGTGACCACGCTGGGTGAGGCAATGCAGCGCTTTGGCAACGACATGGAGCTGGCGCTTATTGCTGCACCAGGCGAGGCGGGGTCGCTGGAGGCCTATTACAGCCACTATTCGGCCGGTCCGATCACCGGCGGCCTGATCCTGGTGATGGATATTGCGCCGGAACGGCTCGCCGGGTTGCGCGGGCGGGCCTTTCAGGATGGCGGGTTGCGCCGCTACCGCCTGCATCCGGATGATTTGCCGGTTGCCTTCCAGGCGCCGATCCGGGTCATCACCTTCTCGCCCAGCTTCAGCCTGGATGAAGAGATTGCGCAGTCCCGTTTCGGGACGCCGGACGCGGTGGTCGAGGTGAATGCCCGGCAGAGACACCTGCTGTATCCGGACCAGGGGCTGGACCTGGTGCTCGATACCGAGGGCAAGGAAGTGCTGCAGTATCTCGCGCCGCGCGCGTTTGCTGCCTATCGCGACCAGCTGCAGGCGCGGCCCGGCAGGGCGGGTAATTAATCCGTATGGTGGCGCCCCACGGCTGGATGGCAGCCTGCAGCGCGTACCGGTGTCCAGGCCTGCCGCATACGGAGTTGTAGCGCCTGGCCGGGGATGACGGACCGGGAACAACGCCCGGGAGATGGTTGCGCTGCGTTTGCCATGACGCTGAAGCCGTCACTACGACGACTGAGCCCCGGGTCTTCTGCAGGGTACTGCCCCGGTTTGCGCCTTTCAGCTATGCCTTGGCCGGCCTTTTCTTGCGCACCTTCTTGCGCTCTGCGCTTTTTGTTTTGAAGCCGGGTTTCTTGCGCACCTTGTCAAAGCCTGCCGGCTTGCCGCGTTTGGCCGGCAGGAACGCAGGGCGGGATTCGTCGTCGGCACGGGTAATGCGTAACTGCTGACCCGATACCCAGACCTTTTTCAACAGCGTGAACACATCCCGCGGCATGCCCCTGGGCAGGTCGATCAGGCTGTGGTCAGCGTTGATGGTGATGCGCCCCATGTCCTTGCTGTCGATGCCGGCCTCGTTGGCGATGGCGCCGACGATATTGGCGGGCTTGACGTTATGATCGTGCCCCACCTCGATGCGGTAACGATCCATGCCGGCCTCGCGCGAGGAGTCCTTGCCTGCGTCGCGTTCACGCGCCTTGCGCGGTGGCCGATCGCCCTGGTCGGGGAATTTGCCGCGCTCACCCTTGTGCGCCGGCTTGCCGGCATCCCGTTCCCGGGTCTTGCCGTGTTCTGCCTTGCGCGTCGGCTTGTTCTGCAACAGCAGCGGTGTGTCACCCTGCAGCAGCCGCGCGAGGGCGGCGGCAATTTCCAGTGCCGGCACATTGTGTTCCTGCTGGTATTGTTCGATCAGCTGTGAAAACAGTCCGACCTCTTCATTCGCCAGCGTATCGGTGATGCGCTGTTTGAAGCGTGCCATGCGCTTGTCATTGATCAGCTCGGTGGACGGCAGCTCCATCAGCTCGATCTTGTTGCGGGTGGCCTTTTCAATCGCACCCAGCATGCGCAGTTCGCGCGGCGCCACGAACAGGATGGCATCGCCGGGACGTCCCGCACGCCCGGTGCGTCCGATGCGATGCACGTAGGCCTCCGTGTCGTAGGGGATGTCGTAGTTCACCACGTGACTGATGCGTTTGACATCGAGTCCGCGTGCGGCCACGTCGGTGGCAACGACGATGTCCAGCTTGCCGTTTTTCAGGTTCTCGATGGTGCGTTCGCGCTGGTTCTGCGGGATGTCGCCGTTCAGTGCGGTGGAGGCATAGCCGCGTGCCTCGAGTTTCTCGGCCAGCTCAAGCGTGGCGGTCTTGGTGCGTACGAACACCAGCATGCCATCGAACGGTTCGGCTTCCAGGATGCGGGTCAGCGCATCCAGCTTGTGCAGGCCGCTGACCGGCCAGTAACGCTGGCGAATGGTTTCTGCCGTGGTGGTCTTTACCTTGACGGTAATCTCTGCCGGGTCTTTCAGGTGTTTTACCGCGATGCGACGCACCTGTTGCGGCATGGTGGCGGAGAACAGCGCGACCTGCTTTTGTTCCGGGGTCTGCTCGAGAATCCATTCCACGTCATCGATAAATCCCATGCGCAGCATTTCATCGGCTTCGTCCAGCACCAGGAAGCGCAGCGCGTCCAGCTTGAGTGTGCCGCGGCGCATGTGATCCATCACGCGTCCGGGGGTGCCTACCACGACATGCACGCCGCGCTGCAGGGCACGAATCTGTACCCGGTAATCCTGTCCGCCGTAAACGGGCAACACGTGGAAGCCGTTTATGTGCGTGGCGTATTTCTGGAATGCCTCGGCCACCTGCAGCGCGAGTTCGCGCGTCGGTGCCAGTACCAGCACCTGCGGGTCTTTTTGCTTGATATCGAGATTGTTCAGGATGGGCAGGGCAAATGCTGCGGTCTTGCCGGTGCCGGTCTGCGCCTGGCCCAGCACATCCCGTCCTTCCAGTAGCAGCGGGATCGTCTGCGCCTGGATGGGAGAGGGTGTTTCGTAGCCCACTTCATCGAGCACCTGCAGCAGGGATTTGTTGAGTGCGAATTGCTGAAACGTGGTTATCGTGTCGGCCGTCATGAGTTGTATACCTGAAATAAAGATGGACCGCGTCGAAAGCAGGCGCCTGGCGGAGGACCCCGGTTGCCCGGGTCCGACCATGTTCGGAGGTAAGGGCGTGAAGGGCCGAGTATTGTAACGGTTTGCCGGGCCGCTGACATTCCATTTATGGGGGAATCCGCTGCAGGGCCGGCCGGTTTGGTGAAAAAACCGCGCCTGGATGGTTTTTCACTGGTTCCGGGGCGGCGCTGCCGGGGCCCGGAATAATAGCCGGTAATTTCTCGCCGTGATTGAAATTTCCACCTGGTGTACTATTTGTGCCACACGGCAAACGTACAATCCGGCAAGTCCTTCTCACGGTATAGTCCGCCATATCCATGGCCAAACGTAAAAAAAAGCTCGCCCACATCGAGACGCCTTACTCCGGCATTACCCGGGAAGACTACAACGTCGAGAAGCGCCGCCTGCACCTGGAACTGTTGAAGTTGCAGCAACGGATAGTGGCCGAAAAAAAACGCGTGGTGATTGTACTGGACGGGCGTGATGCGGCCGGCAAGGGCGCGACCATCCGGCGCCTGACCGAGCGAATGATGCCGAAGTATTTTCGCGTCGTGGAGCTCGGCATTCCCACCAAAAGCGAGTCCAAGTACTGGTTCAGGCGCTATGAGAATTATTTTCCGGCGCCCGGCGAGATCACGTTTTTTGACCGTTCCTGGTACAACCGCGCGTTGATCGAACCTACCATGGGTTATTGCAAGGAAGAGCAGTACCGGTATTTCATGCGCAAGGTGCTGAAATGGGAGCACAAGCTAATCGACAGGGGACTGGTGTTGATCAAGTTTTACCTGTCGGTGAATTCCGAGACCCAGCTGCTGCGCTTCCATGAGCGTTTGTCCGATCCGCTCAAGTTCTGGAAGTTTTCCACGAACGACATGCACGCGCGCGACAAGTGGGAGCGCTTCACCCGCTACAAGGAACAGATGTTTGCGCGTACTTCATCGAAGAAGTCACCTTGGGTGGTGGTGAATGCGAACAATGCCTACGAGGCGCGCCTGACCTGCATGCTGTATATCATTCGCACGCTGGGTAAATCCGACTTCGTGCCGCTTACCGGTGAGGATGTGCGCAAGACCTATGCCATCGAAATCAACGGGGTGCCGTTCAAGGGCCTCAATGCAATGCAGTACGCGACCCTGCAGGAGCTCGGCAGGAATTGCAGCGCTACTGCAGGGGCGCCAAAGTCACTGGAAGAGCTGGGTGACGAACTGCCGGCGGTAACAGCAGCCTCGGGCAAGGACCAGGGCAGCTCGGGCTAAGTCGGCGCAATGATCAGCCTCGGGAGTTTACCCGGTCATTACTTGCGCGGTACGTAGGCCAGGTTCTTGTGCCAGAACTCGACCAGGTAATTGATGCGCGGGTGAATCTTGTCGCGGTACTGCCCCAGCTCGCTGAGATGTACCCAGCGGCACTCGATAATGCCCTCTTCCACCTGCGGCCTCACATCGTCATTGTGGCCGTTGTAGTGCATCTGGAACCAGTGGGTCTTTTTCAGATACTTTTGCGTGCCGTGGCTGGTGGTGTGCCAGGTCGGCACCAGCTTGCCGGTAACGACCAGTTTGTTGATATTCAGGCCGGTTTCTTCCTTGACTTCACGCAGGGCGGCGGTCTGGTACTCGTCACCCTCCACACGCCCTTTCGGCAGGTCCCACTTGCCGCGCTTGAAAATCATCAGGATGCAATTGTCATCATTGCAAACCAGTCCGCCGGCGGACTCGATGACCGGCAATCCGATGGTTTTTTCCAAACTGTGTATCTTGTCTGTATCGCCCACTGCTGAATCCCGCCTGCCCTATGGAGCGGCAATCCTACCATACGCAAATGGCTGGTCTACGGCCAGAACGGCAGGATCTTCCGGCGGGGGGGTATGCGCCGGGTGGCCGGGTAACGATCGAATGGACCGGCGTTTAGCGGTTTTGTATCGTACTGGCCCGATAGCGGGAAATTCCGGCTGTTATACTCCGGGGTACGACCCGGGCGAACCGTACCGGTGGCCATATGGGTTAGTTACCAAGAGGAAATCAATATGCGTTATCTGTTCATAGTACTCATCGCGGTGCTGGGTGCGATATCCAGCGCCGTGGCGAAGGAAGTCACTGTTCCCTACCACGGGATCACCCTGAATGCGAATCTGGAACAGGCCGGGCCGGACTGGCAGGCTGGGCCGGTGGTATTGATGACGCATGGCACGCTGGGTCATCGCGGCATGGAGATCATGGCCGGATTGCAGGGCCTGTTCGCCGAGCGCGGCATCAGTTCGCTGGCGATCAATCTCAGTCTCGGTCTCGATAATCGCGCAGCGGCCATGTATGACTGCGCCACGCCCCATACCCACAAGCATAACGATGCCGTTGACGAAATCGGCGTGTGGCAGGGCTGGTTGCAGGGGCAGGACGTAAAACAGCTTGCATTGCTGGGTCATTCGCGCGGCGGTAACCAGGTCGCACGCTATGCTGCTACGCATGACGATCCGGCCATCACGGCGGTGTTCCTGGTCGGGCCGCTGACCTGGGATGCGCATTACGCAGCGCAGGCCTACAGCAAAAGTTATCAAACAGATCTGCAGCCGTTGCTGACCCGGGCGGAAAAGATGGTTGCCGAGGGCAAGGGTGCGGAGTTGATGGCGGATGTGGATTTCCTGTACTGCCCGGATGCCAGTGTCAGTGCCGCTGCTTTCCTGTCCTACTATGCGTCCGATGAAAACATGGATACCCCGCACCTGCTGCCATTGCTCAAGGTGCCGGTCACGGTGTTCGCGGGTACCGAGGATACCGTGGTCGAGGGGCTGATCGGGGAAATGGAGCCGCTGGCGGATGGCAAGCAGATAACACTGGTAAAGATCGATGGTGCAGACCACTTTTTTCTTGATCTGTACTCGGATGAGATTGCGGACGTGGTGGCGGAAAAACTTGGCGTCGAATAGCGCAGCGGATCCCGGACCGATGCCGGGGTAACGGTTGCCCGGGTGGTTTGCGTCAGGTGACGGGGGTAGTGCGACGATGTTCCGGGGCAGCCGTGCGTACGCTCCGGTTGCCCGGGCAGAGGCCGGTGATTGCGCCGAATGTTTGTGCCGGGAACAAGCGGCGGGGTGGGTTCACACCCCGCCGTACAGACCTGCCGGTGTCTAGCCCTGTGTTTTCCAGCTGCCGTCCGGCTGTCGGCAGGCAGTGCCGTAGACCTTTTCCTTGCGGCCACCAATCACGGCATCCATGGTGTATTCCCGGCACGGTCCCGTGCTGGTTTCGTAGGTGCTGGTGGGGACAACCGCGTAGTCATTGCCGGTGTCCGGGTTATGCCAGCGTGATGGTACGCCGGTACGCACGGTCTCGAGTGCCTGCGCAGTGCGCATGCGGTCGGTTTCATCCATGGAGTGGCCGACGGCCCCACCGATGGCTGCGCCGGCCAGGGTGCCGGCGATGATGGCTGCCGTGCGGCCGTGGCCGCCACCGACCTGGTTACCAAGCACGCCGCCAAGAATGCCGCCGATCACCATGCCGGCCTGTTCCTGCTGGCCCTGGTAGGTGGCGCAGCCGCTAACGGCCAGCGTGGTAGCCAGGGCGATTGAACTGAGAACTTGATGTTGCATGACAGATTCCTCTCTCGATTGATCCGGTCTGTGTGACAGGAAATATATCTTCACCCGGGCTGGCAGGGGTTGATCCTGGTCAGCCCCCTTTGAAAAAAACTGCGGCCAGTAACAAACACGCTACCCGGCCTGAAGCCCTTGCAAGATTGGACAGCGGGGTGGTGTGAATTACTTGCGGAATGTCCAGTAATTTCCCGCCGGGGTGTCCACGGTTTCCAGGCCAAATCGGTGCGTGGCCCGCTGGCTGCCTTGCAGCAGAGCATAGATGTCTTCCATGATGCGGCGGTCTTCGGCGAAGTAGGAATGCCCGAGCAGTCCGCCGGAAACATCGCTGGCATCGATGGTTTCGACGCCCTCGACAATGACCAGGCCATCACCCGACTCGCCGGCGCGTGGGTAGCCGTGGAAGGCCTTGGAGGCAAGCAGTGCGCGGTCATTGGACGAGGCATACAGCGTAATGGGGATGCCGGTGCGCACCAGGCGTGGTGCGATGTCAATACGGAATACCTCGGCATCGATATCCGGTGCAATCATGATGATTTCGCGGAACAGCAGCATGTCGCTTTCCAGCCGGTCGCTTGCCAGCGCCGTCATGGCGCGGCCGATGATGCGATTGCCCATGCTGTGCCCGACCAGGTAAATATTCCGCAGCGGAACATAATCCAGCAGTTCTCCCAGCAGTCGGACGAAATCCGCCTGTGCCCACTCGGCATTGGTTTCATCCACCGTGTAGCTGGTCAGGTTACCCTGTGAAGGCCAGCTGAACAGTACCACCGGACCCGAGAACTTCAGGTCACTGGCAAACTGTGCCACGCGTTTGCTGATGGCGGGGAATTCCTCGTTGTAGCCATGTACGAAGATCATCAGCTTGCCGTCCGGGCTGGCCTCGAGGGCCGCGCCAAGACGATGGAAGAATTCATTGCGCGTCAGCGTCAGAACCTGCGTCAGCTGGATGTGTTTGTTCTCATCGACCGACATCTGCAGCTTGAACAGTGAGGGCTCCTCGTGTCGCCCCATGACGTGGCCGGGGGGGATGCCGACAGTGGCAATGCCGTAGCTCAATTGAGCGCGTACACCACTGAAAAACACGCCGCCGTCGCCATCCGGTGCGCGGTCGGTTGCGTAGTAGAGCGCGATTTCCTGTGCCTGTGCACCGGCAGGCGCCGTTGCCCGTGTTGCGCCGGTCAGTGCGCAACCACCGAGCAGCAGGAACCACGCCAGCAGGAGGATGGGGACAGTGTTTCGGTAGTTATTCATCGGATTGGCCTGGTGCTGCGCAGTTCAACTGCCTGCTAACGGGCGAGTCCGCACGCGCGTGCGCATATACCTGATTGCCCTGTGTCCTGGCGAGCGGCGATTTAGTCTGGATTGCCGGCATTATTCAACGATGCGCTGAATTTTTCCAGGTCACTCTGGTACTCCGAGTCGTCCTTTTCGCGCTGCCAGATGCGGATCGGTAAATAATCCAGTTCCGGGGCGCACCAGATATAGGTTTCGCGCTTGTTGTTGTCGCGCAGCCGGGTGATCTTGACGGTGCGGAAGGTGCCGGCTGGCACCTCGATGGTTTCCTCGTCGACGACCCTGAACCGGTAATCCTTGAGTTTGCCGCCATCGGCGATGTTGAAACTGATATCGGTCTGGTCATTGGCCAGCGCAATCATCATGCCCAGCAGGGAGACCAGCTTGTCGAGCGTGCCGGCCGGGATATCCATCTTCCAGCGACTGTCCTCGACATTGTTCTCGACCGTCATTTCCTCCCAGTTGAAGGCAAGTTTCGCCTCGCGTTCTTTGCTGCCACCGGTACGCAGGTAGCTATAACTGTCCGGGCGTATGCCCTGGGTTGTGATTTTCCCCTTGCTGGTTTCATACAGTTTGTCTTTCAGCAACCAGCCTACCCAGCGTACCGGCCAGCTGCTCGATTTGTAGGTGTAGTCGCCGTTTTTGTCGGTCACCAGTTCGATGGAGGAGTAGCCGATCTTCATCGAGCCGCGGCTGAGCTTGTAACTGGCGCTGAAATCCTTTGGCATGGCGTCGGCACGGCCTCCGCCCAGCAGCAGTGCCGGTAACAGCAGGGTGATCAACAGCTTGTTCAGCATGGCAGGGTTTGCTCCATGGCAAGATCGCGGGGTCGGGTCAACGGTTTTCCGTCAAACATGATCTGACCATGATCATCGAGAAAAATTCTGTGTTCGGCATACCACTGGATGGCCAGCGGATACAGCCGGTGTTCCTGTTGCAGTACACGGGCGGCGAGCGCGTCGGGCGTGTCGTCCGGCTCGATGGCGACGCGCGCCTGTGCCAGTACCGGACCGCCGTCCATGGCGGCGCTGACAAAATGTACGCTGGCGCCATGCTCGCGATAGCCTGCCTCGATGGCGCGCCGGTGAGTGTACAGCCCGGGCAGCTGCGGTAACAGCGAGGGATGGATGTTCAGCATCCGGCCGTGATAGTGCGCCACAAAACCGGCAGTGAGCAGGCGCATGAATCCTGCCAGTACCACCAGCCCGGGCTGGTGGCGGTCGATTTCCCCCTGCAGTGCCCGATCAAAGTCGGCGCGGTCCGGATAGCTGCTGTGATCGATCACGCCGGTGGGGATGCCGGCTGCCCGGGCGAGTCGCAGGCCCTCGGCGTCCGGCCGGTTGCTGAGCACGGCGCGGATGTTCACGGACAGCACGCCGCTGTCTGCGCAGTCGATGATCGATTGCAGGTTGCTGCCGCGTCCCGAAATCAGGATGACGATCGGCAGGCGCGGTGTTTCCGTTGTGGTCATTGCAGCAGGAATGCCTGGCCCGCCGTATGCCGTTTCAGCGGGTCAGCCGTACTGCGGGCTCGGCGTCACTCGCCTCGATGGCGCCGATGCGGCGTGCATCTTCGCCCTGTGACCTGAGGTGCGCAATGACAGCATCGGCGTCCTGTGCCGCGACACATACGACCATGCCGATGCCGCAATTGAAGGTGCGGTACATTTCGTGCGGTTCCACGCGACCCTGCTGTTGCAGCCAGTCAAAGATCGCGGAAGGTTGCCAGGCACCGGTGGAAATCACGGCACAGGTGCCGGCCGGCAATACGCGTGGTACGTTCTCGGTCAGCCCGCCGCCGGTGATATGCGCCAGCGCATGCACCTTGAATGCCTGACATAGGGACAGCAACGGTTTTACGTAGATCCGGGTCGGCGCCAGCAGCCATGACGCCAGGCTGCGGCCGGCCAGCTGGTCGGTCAGCTGGCTATGATTGACCTCGAGGATTTTGCGGATCAGGGAGTAGCCATTGGAATGCGGACCGGAAGAGGCGATGCCGATCAGGGCGTCACCCACCGCAACCTGGCTGCCATCGATGATGGCCGACTTTTCCACGATACCGACACTGAAGCCGGCGAGGTCGTAGTCGGCCTCGGCATACATGCCGGGCATTTCCGCGGTTTCGCCGCCGACCAGTGCCGCGCCGGCGAGCTCACAGCCGCGCGCAATCCCGTTGATGACATCGGTAGCGATGTCCAGCTGCAGTTTGCCGGTGGCGTAGTAGTCCAGGAAGAACAGCGGTTCTGCGCCGGTAACCACGATGTCGTTGACGCACATGGCGACCAGGTCGATGCCGATGGTGTCATGGATGCCGGACTCGATCGCGAGTTTCAGCTTGGTGCCGACCCCGTCGGTGCCGGATACCAGCACCGGTTCGCGATAGCGATCCAGCGGCAGTTCAAACAGCGCACCAAACCCGCCGAGACCGGCCAGCACGCCGGGGCGGCGGGTGCGGGCGACGGCTGGCTTGATGCGTTCGATGAGTTCGCCGCCGGCATCGATGTCCACGCCGGCATCACGGTAACTTAATGGGGTGTTGGCCCCCGGTTTTTCCTGGACGCTCACGCGCAAACTCCCTGCGAAACAGGGACGCTATGGTATCCGCCGGCAGGTGGCAGGTAAACCCGCGCAGGACGCGCAGCTGATATGGTCAAAACTGTCATATATCCGTATGCTGTGCAGGAATTCCCCACGCGGCCATTGGTAACCCATGGATAACTATAAACAAAGAAGCCTCCTGCTGGTGTGTTTGCTGTGTCTGCTGCCGTTGCCGGCGGTTGCCGCCGACACGGCGTTGTTCGAGTCGGAAGTGGTTGTCCCGGATCAGACGCCGGTGGTGCGCAGCACGGCGCTGCGCAAGGCGCTTGGCGAGGTGCTGGTGCGGGTGACCGGGCAGGCCGCTGTGAACACGACGGAATCCGCGCGCACCATGCTGGCGAGTCCCGAACAGCTGGTGCAGCAATATCGCTATTTTACCGAGTCCGGGCAGGATCCACCGCTGCTGAAATTGTGGGTACGCTTCGACGGCGATGCAATACGCGAGGCGTTGCAGCAACAGGGTGTGGCGTACTGGGGTGGTGATCGTCCGGTTACCCTGGTCTGGCTGGCGGTCGAGGACCGTGACAAGGGTTATATCGTGGCTGCCGATGATGCCGGTGAAGTGCGTCGTTTACTGGATGAGGCGGCACGTGCCCGCGGCGTGCCACTGTTGCTGCCGCTCATGGACCTGGAAGACCAGACGCGGGTGCGTTTTGCCGATCTCTGGGGTGGTTTGTTCAGCCCGGTTGACGGGGCTTCAAAACGCTATAACCCGCCGGCCATACTGATCGGTCGTGTCCAGCACATGGCCTCGGGCGGGTGGGCTGCACGCTGGCAAATCTCGCTGGGAGGCAACACCCGCAGCTGGTCGGATTCACACCCGCAACTGGACGCGCTGCTGCAGCAAGGTATTGATGACATGGCGGATATGCAGGTTGCACTGTTGTCTGCAAACAGCAGCGCAGCGGACAACGAGGTGGAGATTTACGTGGCCGGTATTTCCACGCTGGCCGACTACGCGCGCGCCGGCAATTATCTGGCCGCGCTGTCCACGGTGCGTGACCTGCAGCCCGGGGAAGTAACCCCGACCCGCGTGCAGTATCGCCTGCGACTGAACGGCAGCCTGCAGGACCTGATGCGTACGGTTGCCATTGGCAGTGTACTGGAACCGGCCGGAGACGGGATCGATGGCAATTACCGATTGCGACAATGAAAGCAGCTGACCTGCCGAATGCCATCACGGTGTTTCGCATCCTGCTGGTGCCGCCGGTCGTGGTGTTGTTGTTGAACGACCGGTTCACGGCTGCGCTGATCGTGTTCGGCGTGGCAGGGATATCGGATGGCGTTGATGGATTCCTGGCCAAGCGTTTCAACTGGTACAGTGACATGGGTGCCTTGCTGGATCCGCTCGCCGACAAGCTGTTGCTGGTGTGTTCCTTTGTTACGCTCGGTTACCTGGGCTGTATCCCGCTCTGGCTGGTAGCACTGGTTATCCTGCGTGACCTGGTGATCGTCGGTGGCGCACTGGGTTATCACTTCCTGGTCGAACAGGTCACGGCTGCACCCAGAATAGTCAGCAAGGTGAATACCTTTGCGCAGATCCTGCTGGTGCTGGCGGTCATGTTCGATCGCGGCGTGCAGCAGCTGCCGGCGCTGTGGATGCATTTCCTGCTCTACACCGTGCTGGTATCCACCCTGTGGAGCGGGGCGGACTATGTCTGGACCTGGGGGCGCAAGGCCTGGCAGAAACGCGACTCCTGAGGGATGACGACCGGTCCATGAGCGCAGCACGGGTCAATCCGCAATTACCGCTCGGACTCGTGTTGCGTGAGAGCGCCCGTTTTGAAAGCTATTTCCCCGGCAACAATCGCGAGGCCGTGCTGACATTACGGGCCTGCGCACTTGGTGACGGCGAGCCGTTTGTCTACCTGGCCGGTGCCGCCGGTGTGGGTAAATCACACCTGTTGCAGGCGGCATGTCTCAGCGCCGGCACTGTCGGTCGCAGTGTGGCGTATTTGCCGCTGGCGGACCTGGCCGGGACAACCCCGGCCCTGCTGGAAGGGCTGGAGCAACAGGACCTGATCTGCCTGGATGATGTGCATGCAATCGCCGGCAACGCGGATTGGGAACGGGCGGTGTTTGCCTTGTTCAACCGGGTGCGTGACGCCGGCGGCGGTTTGCTGGTAGCTGCGCTGCAGCGTGCCGACCGCAGCGGGTTCGCGCTGGCCGACCTGGCGTCGCGGCTGGCCTGGGGTGTGACCTATGTGCTTGCGCCACTGGTGGATGAACAGGTGATCGCAGCACTGGCCTTGCGCGCCCGCGGGCGCGGGCTGGAGCTGCCGGATGACACCGTGCAGTATCTGCTGAAGCGGATGCCGCGTGACTTACCCTCGGTATTCAACTTGCTCGATCGCCTGGACGAGGCGTCCATGATCGAACAACGGCGTCTGACGGTCCCGTTCGTAAAGTCGGTACTGGACCAGGACTGAAGCGCGCCCGGTCAGCCGCTTTGCGTAACCGCCTTGCTGGCCTTGATGTAGCCGATCCCGCCCAGGAACCAGAGCAGGCTGGTCAGCACTTCCAGCAGTCCGAGCGGACGCGTGAGCGGTGAACTCCAGGCTTCGACCACGCCGTGCGTGAAATAGAGCAGGGCGAGGAAGCAGCTCCAGGCAATGGTGTAGCGGCGGGCATGCAGGATGCCCCATAGCGGCAGCAGCAGTGGCGCAACCAGCACCAGCAGCACCAGTGCAACCGGGAAGTAGGGTGACGGGGCGAGCCAGGCATACCAGGCCAGCAGCAGGGCAAGGGTGCCGAGGTGCCCGGTCAGGACCAGGCCGTATAAAAAACCGGCGCGCGGCACCTGCGATTTCCTGTTCAAGGCCCGGACAGGTGGACGGCCGCCGCCGCCAGCCGCTTGCCAAGGGCCACGCAGAGTTTGCGTTCCTCGTCGGTGACGGGTTGCTTGCTATCGGCGCCGGCGGTGTGGCTGGGTCCGTAGGGCGTGCCTCCGCTGCGTGTCGTCAGCAGTTCCGTTTCCGTGTAGGGCAGACCCAGTAGCAGCATGCCGTGATGCAGCAACGGCAGCATCATGCTGAGCAGGGTGGTTTCCTGGCCACCGTGCGGGCTCGAGGTCGAGGTGAACACCGCGGCGGGCTTGCCGGCCAGTGTGCCCGACAGCCACAGGCTGCTGGTCGAATCGATAAAATACTTGAGCGGTGCGGCCATGTTGCCGAAGCGGGTCGGGCTGCC
>CAJQOV010000037.1 GCA_905480065.1 uncultured Gammaproteobacteria bacterium
ATCCTGCATTTCAACCCGGATTTGTCTGCTGCGGACATCGATGACATCGGCCATGCACGAGAAATTGCCGAGCGTCTGAAAATCCCGCTCAAGGCCGGCTATGGTCTGGGCAAGATTCAGATTGAAATTTTCGAGAAAACGGTGGAAGGCCGGCTGGATGATCCAACCTTTATCACTGCGTATCCGACCGAGGTGTCACCGCTGGCACGGCGCAGTGATGCCGACCCGTTTGTGACCGACCGGTTTGAATTTTTCGTTGGTGGGCGCGAGATCGCAAACGGGTTTTCCGAGCTGAATGATGCCGAGGACCAGGCGGAACGCTTCCGCCAGCAGGTGGCGGACAAGGAGGCCGGTGATCTCGAGGCAATGCATTTCGATGCCGACTACATCCGGGCGCTGGAACATGGTATGCCGCCAACAGCCGGCGAGGGCATCGGTATTGACCGGCTGGTCATGCTGTTCACCGACTCTGCATCCATCCGCGACGTTCTGCTGTTTCCGCACATGCGTCCCGAGTAAGCTGTTTCATCCGCGGTGACAACATGGAAAAACTGAACAATTTTCTGAAGACTTCCTTGCTTGGTGGCGTGGTGGTGATCCTGCCAGTGGCAATCCTGGCGTCGGTATCGGCATGGGTATTTCAGCTCATCTCCGGTTTTATCGCGCCGCTGACACGACTGTTGATCAAGGACTCGCAGCTCAATGTATTTGCGGCGGACGTCGTTGTCATCGTATTGATCGTGGCGGCCTGTTTTTCTGTCGGTGTGCTGGTACGGACCCGGCTCGGCGGGTTTCTCTACCGGCAGCTGGAGACCCGCATCCTCAAGCTGGCTCCCGGTTATTCGATGATCAAGCAGACCGTGATGCAGCTGTTCGGCAATCGCAAGGACTCGCCGTTTTCCTCGGTTGCAGTGGCCAGGATTTTTGGCAATGAAACGCGCGTGACGGCTTTTATCACCGACACCCATACCGATGGCAGCTACACGCTGTTTGTACCAACCGGGCCGAATCCGACCTCAGGGTTGATCTATCACGTGGAAGGGAAGTATGTGCAGCCGGTGGATGTTTCGGTGCAGGATGCCATGCGCTCGATAATCAGTTGCGGTGCCGGCTCGGCAAAGCTGTTGAAGGATGTTCCTGCAATTCGTTCCGGGCCGTGAGGCTGATCAGTTCTGTGCCAGGTCGATCACGCTGATATGCAGCTCAAGGCGCTGACCTGGCTGCAGGTGCTTTGTCTTCGACAGGTTGTTCCAGCGCCGCAATTGCTCGATGCTGACAGCGTATTTCCTGGCGATTACAGACAGTGAGTCACCACGCTTGACCGTGTAATAGATGGTGCGGATGTGTTTGTTCCCCGCCAGTACGGTATTGCTTGCGGGAATGTGCAGCCGTTGTCCTGGCTTGATCAGGTCGTTGTTTGCCAGTTTGTTCGACTCGCGCAGGTGCTTGACGCTAACGGCGTACTTGCGCGCGATGTTCCAGAGATTTTCTCCACCCTGCACGGTATGGATGATCTCCGCGGCGGGAGATCTCTTGCCGACTTTCTGTTGCGGGAGAATGGCGAGCTGGTTGGGTGCAGTGGTTGCTGTGGACACCAGCAGGTCCTGACCGGGTTTGATGAGGCTGCCCTTGATATTGTTGGACTGTTGCAGCGCGTTTATCGTGACCTTGTAGCGTGTGGCGATCCCGGACAGTGTCTCGCCTTGCGTCACCGTGTGAAGCGTGCTGTGCGTGCGCTGTTCATCCGGCAGGTTGCCCAGGTTATCGACGAAGGTGCCCAGCTTGTCGACCGGGATGGCGAGCTGGTGTGGTCCGTCGGGATGTGTCGAGAGGCGATTGAAGCCAGGATTCAGTAGCAGCAATTCCCCCGTTTCCATGCCAGCCAGCCCGGCAGCGATACCGAGATCAATCTGTCCGTCGACATCTACCATGGTAAACGCCGGCGTCGGTTCGATGGGGGCCAGGCTCACGCCGTAGCGCCCCGGATGGCGTACGATCTCGCGGATGGCCAGCAGGCGTGGCACGTAATCCCTGGTTTCGCGTGGCAGGCCGAGGTGCCAGAAGTCCGTTGCCTTGCCTGCTTTCCGGTTGCGCTCGATGGCAGCCTGAACGGTACCACCGCCGGCGTTGTAGGCAGCGAGAGCCAGCAACCAGTCGCCGCCGAATTCCTCATGCAGGGCGCCGAGATGATCGAGTGCCGCCCGGGTCGAGGCCACCACGTCACGTCTGCCGTCATACCACCAGTCCTGCTCCAGTCCGTACTGCTTTCCGGTACCCGGTATGAACTGCCACAGTCCGGCGGCGCGTCCGTGCGAGTAGGCGAACGGGTCGTAGCCGCTTTCCACGAACGGCAGCAATGCGAGGCTGGTCGGGTATCCGCGTTGTTCAACCTCGGCAAGGATAAATGCCATGTAAGGCGCGGCCCGCCTGAAAACTTTTTCAACCTGCGCAGGATTCCTGGTGTAGGCGGTGATCTGCCGGCTTACCTGGGGACGACTTGCATCATTCAGGGTGAAGCCGCTGCGCATTTGCTGCCAAAAGTCGCTGGTTGCGGAAGAATCGCCCGCAGGGACGGAAGGATTCTGTTGCGCGACGCTGACGGTTCCTGTCCTGAAAGCAGACGGGCCCATCTCCTCCTCATGCCCGTCTGCGCGCTGGTTCCGGTCGGCGAACTGCGTGCCATTCGGTAACGAGGCGCATCCCGCGAGGAGCAGGGCAGTGAGAACAGGAATCGTCGTGCGCAGGTAAGTCATGACTTTACGGTATCGACGCTGTTAGAAACGGTCTTGAGGCGGTTAATGTGACGCGAGTCACTTCAGACATCCCGGTTGCATGACGGTGTGCGCATGAGGTAACGGGATACGGTTTTTTCGTATGCTGACAGTCCTTGCCGGGCAGGTCAAATACTTTTGCCAGGTGTGGTTTTTATGACGCGCAGAGCACTAATGTGCGGTATGATTTCGCTGCAATGAATCAGGAAATACCCGCAACGGAACGTGCGATAGCGCTGCAGTCCTGGTACCAGCGACCGTTGGGACGTGCGCTCGCCGAGGCTGAACAGGCTGCACTTGCCAGCCAGTTACCGAACCTGTTTGGCTATCATCTGGTCGTTATCGACCCGCCCTGGGGGACATGCTGCCTGGATGACAGTCGCATTGCCCATCACGTCATCCAGAGCGCGGCACCATCCATGTTGCCGTGCGCCGGGCTTGCCGCGGATACCGATCACTGGCCAATCCAGACCGACTCGGTTGACGCGGTCATCCTGCCGCATACCCTCGAGTTGTCCACCAATCCACACCAGGTGCTGCGCGAGGCGGACCGCAGCCTGGTTCCGGATGGACACCTGGTGATTATTGGCTTCAACCCGTTCAGCCTGTGGGGCGCCCGCCAGTTACTGTCGCGACGTGATGACCGGCTACCCTGGAGCGCACGTTTCCGGAGCCAGCATCGCATCAGGGACTGGCTCGGTCTGCTCGGGTTCGATACCCTGCACAGCCATTATCTGTTCCAGCGCCCACCGGTACAAAGTGAGCGAATCCTGCGTAAATTACAGTTCATGGAACCCGAAGCCGGCACCGGCCTGCTGCTGTTGTCCGCCTGTTACATCATGCTGGCGCGCAAGCGCAGTATCATTATGACCCCGTTACGTGAAGCACAGCGTACGCGCAAGCGGCTGTTCCCGGTCGGTATACCCAGCTCGACGCAAGGCAATGTCCGCAGAGTCCGCTGAAACGGAAATCTTCACCGATGGCGCCTGCCGGGGTAACCCGGGGCCGGGCGGGTGGGGGGTGTTGCTGCGCCACAATGGCCAGGAGAAAACCCTGTACGGTGCCGAGCCGCTGACAACCAATAACCGGATGGAACTGATGGCGGCGATTCGCGCGCTGGAAAGCCTGAAGCGTCCGTGCCGGGTACGGCTGGTAACGGACTCGCAGTATGTACAGAAAGGGATTCAGGAGTGGCTTGCCGGCTGGAAACAGCGCGGCTGGAAGACATCGGCACGCAAGCCGGTCAAGAATGTTGATCTCTGGCAACGGCTGGACTTGGCGGCGAATGGCCATCAAATCCGCTGGCACTGGGTCAGGGGACATAGCGGGCATCCGGAAAACGAACTGGTCGATGCGCTGGCAAATCGCGCGATCGATGAATTGCTGCGGAAATAAGCAAAGTTATGCGCCAGATTATACTCGATACCGAAACCACCGGCCTGGAACCGGCCGATGGTCACCGTATTATTGAAATCGGCTGTGTGGAGGTTGTGGATCGCCGGGTGACCGGCAACACCTATCACCAGTATATCCAGCCGGATCGCACCATCGATCCGGGCGCCATCGAAGTGCACGGGATTACCAACGAGTCACTGGCGGACAAGCCACGGTTTGCGGATATCGTTGCGGAATTCGTCGATTTCATACGCGATGCAGAGCTGGTAATTCACAATGCACCGTTTGATGTCGGCTTTATCAACCACGAATTCGGATTACTCAAGGATACTCCGGGTACGCTGGATCGATTTTGCACGGTACTGGATACGCTGACACTGGCGCGCCGCATGCATCCGGGGCAGCGCAACAGCCTTGATGCCTTGTGCCGGCGCTACCAAATCGATAATTCACAGCGCGAATTACACGGTGCCTTGCTGGACGCCGAGATTCTGGCTGATGTGTATCTGGCGATGACCGGTGGCCAGGTCAGCCTGTCTCTCGATGCCGCCAGCAGCGCTCGCAGGGAAGGTACCGAGCAGTCCATTCGTCGCTTGCCTGGTGATCGTGCAGCGCTAAAGGTGATTCATGCGACCCCTGAGGAACTTGCCGTGCACGAGCTTCGCCTTGATTCGATTGACAGCAAGTCGGATGGCGGCGCCGTGTGGAGACGCTGACACGGGCAGCAGGGGAAGCTAGACCGGGATATTGAAGGTGTCGGCATTGATCCATAGATGGGCAAAAATGCCGGCTGCGTAGCCTGCCATGATCGCCGGTGTCCATTTCAGATGACCAAAAAAGGGGTATTTGCCGCGCGCCTGACTTATCAACGCGACGCCCGCGGCTGACCCGATCGACAGCATGCTACCGCCCACGCCAGCGGTAAGTGTTACCAGCAGCCACTGCCCAAGTACCATGTCCGGATGCATGTTCAGTACCGCGATATGCTTATGCGGTGGTGAGGTTGTCCAGCACCGGGGAGAGAAAAAACGCCAGCAGGCCGGTAAGCCAGAACAGTTGCCGGTAGCCGAATCCCTTGCGAACCAGAAATGCGCGCAGCG
>CAJQOV010000038.1 GCA_905480065.1 uncultured Gammaproteobacteria bacterium
AGGATTTGCCGCCGGGTGCAATTCGTATCATTGATTGGCAAGGGTAAACCCCAACAGGCATACTCACGGCGACGCAATCCCCGGTGCCCCGGTTGCGCAGCAAGACTGCGGGTACATTTCCGGGATAACGCCGGGGTGTTAACCTGAGCGCCAGGCTACCGGGAAACATTTGCCTGGTACAGAGACCCGCGGCGGCCATAAGAAAGCAATGACGAACCAACAGGAGAACAGGCATGGCAACAGGCAGTAATGACAACACGATGACAGCGAAAACCAGCGCCATATGGAAGCACCACGTTACCGTGCCGGACACGCCGCAGGGCTTCACGGTCCGTACCACCTGGCCTGGCAATACGGATGGCGTCGAGGTGATGCTGGAGCGCTGGGAGGCGGGTAGTGCAGAACCACCCCACTCACACCCGGGCGATGACATGACCGTGGTGGTGGAAGGAAAAATGGCCGTGCAATTCTTTACCCGCGAGGCGGGCAGGCTGGTCGCGGACGGCGCACCGCTGATCCTGGTACAGGGTAGTGCCGGTTATATCCAGGCCGGGCGCATACACGATGCCAAGTATCTGGAAGACTGCAAGCTGGTCTACGTGCACAACCGGGGATTCGGCTTTAACGCGGAAAGCTGAGGTCGCTTGCAGCGCAACATCCTGCGCTGACTTGCGGGCAGATACGCGAATCAGGCGCGTCAGAAGGTCGACTTGGCCTCGATCAGGAGCTGCACGCTGTCGATGCTGTCATCGCCATCCAGCGGGAAAGCCAGGTCGACATGGATGATCTTGCCGGTGCCGGAGCGGTTGTTACCGATCCTGAGCCCAAAACCGACATCCTTGAGCCAGCCGAGATTTTCCGTTGCTACCGGGTTGTCGCCCCAGGTACGTCCGGCATCAAAGAATACGGCACCGCCGATACGGAACAGGCGGAATGGATACCAGTCCGTAAAGTAGCGCTGCTCGAGGGTGAACAGGATACTGCTGTCGCCACCCTGGTAGTTCAGCGGATAGCCACGCAGACCATTATCACCACCCAGATAGAGCGGGTTATCCAGGTCCAGGTGCGAACCGATGTTCGCTGCCAGGCTGGAGTAAAGCAGCCGACGTGGTGAGTGTCGCAGGTACAGTGAGGCAGCAGCATGCAGCAACAGGTTCTGTGCCTCGCCATCCTGCCAGCGCATGCTCAGGTCAGCCGAGTTATACAGAGTGGTGGTATCCGGATCCCCGTACCCATTGCTGGCGCTGGCATCGAGCAAAATGGCGTTGTCGAGCGAACCGAATGACGTAGTGGCATAGCCGAGCTGCAGGTTCATCTTCGTCCCCAGCAAGATGTCTTCCACGCGTCCGATCTGGTTGTGATTGGAGACCACGCTAAATGCGTCCTCGATGATCTCCATGGCGAAAAACGGATACACGTATTTCCGGTCATCCGGCAACACCGTATACGGTAATGAGGGGTCGCCGCCGGGTGCAAAGTTGTCTTCCTGGAAACCGAGGCCGGCGCTGTAGCGCCGTACCCAGCCGTCATGCAGACCGGATGACATTCCGGCATACAACTGGTGACTGCGTTCCTCGTGACTGAATTCCGCCTGGCTTTCGCCACGGTCATACAACGAGTCGATCCGGTCGTCGCTGCGAATCGAGATGCCATGGGAACGGCGGCTATCGAGTGCATAAAACGGCAGCCCGAAGTTAACCCCGTAACCGCTGCCATCACTGCTGTCGGTGTAGGACCCCATCAGATCATAGCGGCTGCTGCCCAGCTCACGATCCCGGAACTGGATTGTGTTGCTATCGCGGTCGATTTCCGACTGGTGTAACAGGCTGAGCGAGATACCGGTGCCAGCCAGATTGCTGTCCTCGAAACCAATGGTACTGGTGTTTTCCCCGCCACTGCGGCCGAAATCAATTCTCGGCTTCAGTGTCCATACGTCTTTCGTCCGTACGCGCAGATCGACCTTGCCATCCGCGTAGCGCACCGGCTCGATGGTCACATTCTCCAGGTATTCGTTACTGCGCAGGATACGCTCGGATTCGACGACCTGCTGCTGCGAGTAGACATCACCGGTTTTGAACAGCAATTGCCGGCGAATGATTCTCGGCATGGTGCGAATATGCAGGCGGTTGGCAGCGCGGAACAGTAGATTGTTTTCCCGCGGGTCTTCCAGATCGAAGATATTCTCGTTGTCGATGATAATTTCCCCGATCGTGGCGCCAGCCGCTTCCAGGCAGGTCGGTAACGGGGGATCACAGCCTGCCGCAGGGTCGTTGCCCGCCTGCAGCGGAGCGACCATCACCAGCAACACGATTGCGAATAAAGCGCGCCTGTAATGCACCAGCTAACCCAGCACCGGGAACAGTCCGCGCAGCCCATTGGCAATGATCTCGACCGAGATTGCCGCCAACAGCAGACCGAACAGCCGCTCGATGATGCTCATGCCGATACGCCCCAGTGCCGTGCCGATCTGCAATGCCAGGCTCAGCACGAGCCACAACAGCAGGCAAACCAGCAGGATGCAGCCGATCACCATAAAGGGATGCAGTGGTGCATCAGAACGCTGCATCTGGATGATGACGGAACTGATCGCACCCGGACCGGCCAGCATCGGGATGGCCAGTGGTACGACCGCGATGCTGGACATTTCCTCAGCGCTTTTCTTTTCTGAATACGTGGTACGCAGGGTGTCGGAGCGCGCCCGCAACATGGCGAGCGACATCAGCAACAGGACAATCCCGCCACCCACACGGAAAGACGCCAGGCTGGTGCCAATGAACGACAGCAGCCGGTCACCGAACACCGCCGCAGAGACCAGCACGGCCGCGACGGCGACACTGGTGATAAAGGCAACGCGCAGCCGCTGCCGTCCATCCTGACCCTGGGTGAGCGCGAGAAACAACGGGATCGCGACAAACGGGTCAAGGATGACCAGTAAGGCCGTGGTAAAGCGGGTATATTCAGTCCAGTGTTCCATGTCCTTGCCCGGCCAGTCATGTGGCGCCGCGATTATCAGGCTACCTGTGCCGCCTTAACAAGAGCTTATCCCTGGCCAGCCGGCCCTGACGCTGGATATCGGGCTGGGTGCCAAATACATCGACAGCCAGCCAACACCGGATGGTGCCATTACCGGTAGCGGGGGGGGTGCGGAGCTGGCGCCGGGGAAAAGATCGCCTGTGACGGCAACTGTGCAGGCAGCCCGGTTGTTTTCTAGCTGCGAGACTGGATCTGCGCCTGCGCACTGCCACTGCCGCATACCAGATCCGAGCGCAAACCCGGGAAGGCGCTGACAACCGACACCAGGGTAGTGGCCAGGTAAGGGACAGACTGCACCAGCAGTACAAATATCCACAACAGCAGGTCCAGCATACCGGTATCGTTCTGCCAGGCGAGCCCGGCGGCAGCCAGCAAAAGCGCCGTGGCCATTAATGTCTCCTCCCGCGCCGTGGCCAGCGCCCGCAATAATGCAGATGCCTTCTCCAGCTTCGGTGTACGCAGGAACGGACGATTGCGCGTGACCAGGCCCAGCAGTACCGCACGTGCGATGGTATGGGACAGCGACAGGCCGGCTAGGATAGCGGCCAGCGTCTGGCGCGCGGTTCCGACAATACGCACCCCGCGATACAGGTAAATCACCTTGGACATCTTGAAAACGAACAGCACCAGCGGGAGCACCGAGAAAATCATCAGTGGTGGATCAATCCGCAAGGGTGCCGCCAGCATGGCCACCGACCAGCCCAGCGCGGCAAGATTGAATACCAGGTTCATCCCGTCGGCAATCCACGGCAGCCAGCCGGCAACGAAGTGGTAGCGCTGCCCGGCACTGAGTTTGCTGTGCACCAGCCCGAGCAGATCCCCGGCATGGTGACGCATGATCTGCATGGAGCCATAGGCCCAGCGGAACCGCTGGTTCTTGTAGCCACTGAAGGTATCGGGCATCAGCCCGCGGCCGTAGCTGCGCGGAATGTACATCGACTGGTGACCGGCACGCAGGATCATCAGCCCGAGTTCGGCATCCTCGGTAATACACCATTCACTCCACCCGCCCACTTCCAGCAGTACGCTGCGCCGCACCAGCGTCATGGTGCCGTGCTGGATAATTGCATTGCGCTCATTACGGGTAACCATGCCAATATAGAAAAAACCGCGATACTCGGCATAGGTCATCGACTTGAATGCATTCTGCTGCGCGTCGCGGTAATCCTGCGGCGCCTGCACGATGGCGATTTCAGGGCGGCCGAATTGTGGCACCAGGTCACGCAGCCAGTTCGAATCCACAACATAATCACTGTCAATGACACCGATAATTTGTGCATCCGGCGAGGTATGCTGCAATGCATAGTTCAATGCACCGGACTTGAATCCCTCCAGCGGATCGACGTGAAAAAAGCGAAACCGCTCGCCATTTACTTCACACCAGGCTTCGACCGGCTTCCATACCGCAGGATCCCTGGTGTTGTTGTCGATGACCACCACCTCGAAACGCGGATAATCGAGTTTCGCCAGCGCAGCCAGCGTCTCGATAAGCATCTCCGGTGGTTCGTTATAGGCGGGCACGTGAATCGACACCATGGGTAAAATGGCATCACTCACCGGCATCGGTACAAAACCGCGCCGCCGGTTTTTTGCCCACAGTGCCTCGGCCCACTCATGCGCCTCGACCAGTACCACGATCACGACACCGATCATGCCAATCAGCATCAGCACCCCGACCACGATGGCGCTCCAGGACAGGTACTGCTGCAGGTAATCATGGATAATCAGGACGGCTGCCGTGGCAAGGCCATATGCCACCACGGCAAGAAAACCACGCCCACGGTGCCGCAAGGTTACCCCGTCAGAGGTCAGCATCGAGAAGGTGATCAGCGCAACCAGTATCGATATTGCAGCCAGCAGGCGCCATTCAGGAATTCCGACGATGGGTTCGGAGAAGGCAAACTTCGGCTTGCGCATGACATCGAACACCCCCCAGTAGGCACCCACGGCACCCTCGAATTCCTTTTTCCAGGGTTGGTCAAAGGCTTCCATCACGTAGTAGACATAGTCTTCCTGCTCAGCGCGTTGCAGGAAACGACGCAGGAAAGTGGCTTGATTGTAGGACGAGGCTTCTGCGCCATGTCGTGCCCGGCCATTACTGGGCCAGCCCACCTCGGCGATCACGATGGGCATGTCCGGATATTTTGCCTTCAGGTCGTTCATGCGGTTGACTACGTAATCAACCGCCTGGTCGATGGGTATGCTTTCCCAGTAAGGCAACATGTGCACCGCGATGTAATCCACGTGACGCACCAGTTCCGGGTTCTTCAGCCAGACATGCCAGGGCTCCGCGGTACTGACCGGTATGCGGAGTTCCTTGCGTACCTTATCCAGGTGCACAAGCAACGCCTTGATGGGGATGTCGTTACGCAGCAGGACTTCGTTGCCGACAATCACGCGTACCACGTTGCGGCGATTTCGATCGGCAATCCGGATAAGCTGCTCGACCTCACGCTGGTTGCGCTCTTCATTACCATCGAGCCACGCACCCAGCGCAACGTTGATACCGTGCTTGCGTGCAAGAGCAGGGATCTCACCCAGTGTGCCGCGGACTGTGTAGGATCGTACCGCGTTGGTGGTCCCGGCCAGCAATGCCAGGTCCTCATCGATGTCCTCGATGCTCGGTAAGCGTTGCCGGCTCGGGTTGTGATGCAGTCGCATCGGCGAGAAGGAGAAGCCCTGGATCACGCCAGGCCAGGCCGGCTCCTGCTCAGGGCGATTCACCAGCGACCACATACTGATAAAAATTGCCGCAACCACCGTGGCAATGATGATATTGATACGCGTCATGTGTGTCCTGGCAGGCATAACTTGCAGGAATTTACAAGTCATGGAAATGGCTAGGGATGATATCGCAGCCAGCGCCTTACTGTCGACCGAAAGCAGGGCAGGGGCGGGCAAGCAGCCCTGATCTCACGTCATATTACAAAGATCTGGCGGTAAATCCCGCTCCCGGCTTGCCGCCCCCGGCCGGGCGCCCGGGGTGGTGGTGGCTCGCATACGCCTGAAACCGATATTCCCGCAGCCGCACACTGCCCGTGGAAATCCCGGTACTGGCTGGCGGACGGAACCTTTTTCTGCGCACCGGCTGGCAATGCTCGACACAGGCCCAGGCGATTGGCAATAGCAAACGTATGCATAACACTACCATCCGTATTGCCATGGAAACCGCTGCCTGCAGGAGCATACCGCTCCGGGAAATAACTGCCTCCGCTGGCGATTACATCCAGTACAATATGCCCATGAACCAGGTTCCCGATTTTTGCGCAGCCAGCGCCAGCGGCAGCGAATGGCAAGCCATCGTCGATGACTGTCTGAATGCACTGGGTACACGGCCGGACAATGCCAGTCTCGGG
>CAJQOV010000039.1 GCA_905480065.1 uncultured Gammaproteobacteria bacterium
AGGTAGTCCAGCAGCTTGCGGCGCTTGTTGACCATGCGCAGCAGTCCCTGACGTGAATGATGATCAGCCTTGTGCTTGGTGAAATGATCGGTCAGTTCCGTGATGTTGGCAGTCAACAGTGCAACCTGCACTTCCGGTGAACCGGTGTCGGCATTGCCGCGCTGATGCGATTTGACGATCTGTTCTTTCTGTTCGGCGCTTAAAGCCATGTAAAAAACTCCGTGAAATTACGAGAATTTCTTCTAAATTGAGCGAGCTGCGTATTCTAACTGCCGATGCTGCCGTCCACAAGCCATCCGGTGGAGGTAATGGGGCTAGTGGCGGATGGACATCAGCCTGCGCGGGGCAACCCGTCCGTCATCCAGCACCTCGCCCATGCCCATGAACTGGCGATCCCCTTCATACAGGCGGACCCAGCCCTCGGTCGGCGCCTGCGGCACCAGCACCGCCTGCCCCTGACGCAGGTAGAAGGCAGCATCACCGGACAGCCTGACACCCGGCCACTGGGCCAGCGCGTCCTCGATCGGTAACAGCAGCTGGTCCAGCCCGGCATAACCCTCGGCAGCAAGCGCCTCGAGGCGTTCCATGTCCGCCAGATTGCTGTCATCGAACGGCCCTACCCCTGTCCTGCGCAGCCCGGAGACATGCGCCCCGCAACCCAGTACCGCACCAATATCTTCAACCAGGGTACGGACATAGGTGCCTTTGGAACAATGCACGCGCAGCTCTGCGCAGGTGCCTTCCAGGCCCAGCAATTCCAGCGCATGGATGGTGACGGTGCGTGCCGCGCGTTCCACCTCGACCCCCTGGCGCGCCAGGTTATAGAGCCGTTCGCCCTTGTGCTTGAGGGCCGAGTACATCGGCGGAACCTGATCGATTTTGCCCAGGAATCCGCCCAGTACCTGACGCAGGCGGGCTGCATCGACGCCGCTAACCGGGCGCTGCTCGATGATCTCGCCTTCCGCATCGCCGGTAGTGGTCTTGACCCCGAGCTGGCACCGCACCAGGTAATGCTTGTCCGCATCAAGCAGGAAACCGGAGATCTTGGTCGCCTCGCCGAAGCAGATCGGCAACAGGCCGGTTGCCAGCGGATCGAGGCTGCCGGTATGACCGGCCTTGCGCGCTCGATACAGCCGTTTCACCTGCTGCAGGGCGGCATTGGACGTTAACCCGGAAGGCTTGTCGAGCAGCAGGATGCCGTTGACGTTACGGAGATTGCTGTTACGTTTTTGTCTTCCCATATCCTTACCAACCCGGTGGTATCTCCAATCGTCACCAGGCTTGCGCATGGCCCTGTGGCACGATGCCTGTCAGTCCTTGTTTTCCCGGTCACTGGCGATAGCGAGGTTGATCAGCGCGCCGATACGCGCACCCTCCTCCAGGGAACGATCGAGGTGAAAATGCAGCTCCGGTATAACGCGCATGTGCATGCTTTTCCCGAGCTTGTGCCGCAGGAATCCGGCGGCATGCTGCAGGATTTTCAGCGACTCGGCGGTCTGTGTTTCATTACCCAGCACGGATACGTGCACCCGTGCATGCGACAGGTCGCGCGACACCTCGACGGCCGATATGCTGACCATGCCGAGCCGGGGATCCTTGAGTTCACCGCGGATCAGTTCGGCCAGTTCGCGCTGGATCTGGTCGCCTACGCGGCGGGTTCGGGGAAATTCTCTGGGCATGTTCTGTCAGCCGCGGCAGGCCGGTTGCTGGCCTTGCAGCCACCGGTACCTTGCCTGTGCGGTTATCCCGCTACAGGGTGCGGGCCACCTCGACACGTTCGAACACCTCGATCTGGTCACCCGCCTTGACGTGATAGTTTTTCACGCCGATGCCGCAATCGGTACCCGCCTTCACTTCATTGACATCGTCCTTGAAGCGGCGCAGGGACTCCAGCTCGCCTTCGAAAATCACCACGTTGTCGCGCAATACACGGATCGGTGAACTGCGCCGCACCACGCCATCGACCACGATACAGCCGGCGATATCGCCCAGCTTGCGTGATTTGAACACTTCCCTGACTTCGGCCAGGCCGATAATGTCCTCACGGACTTCCGGCGACAGCATGCCACTGGCAACCGCCTTGACGTCGTCAATGGCGTTGTAGATCACGCTGTAGTATTTCAGGGTGAGCTTGTTTTCCTCGATCAGGCGCTTGGCAGAAGCGTCGGCGCGCACGTTAAAGCCGATGATCATGGCACTCGATGCCGCGGCAAGATTCGCGTCGGACTCGTTGATACCACCGACACCGGCTGCAAGCACCTTTACCTTGACGTCTTCGGCATCGGAGGTGATGGCGGTAAGGGCTTCGCTGAGCGCTTCCGCACTACCCTGCACATCGGCCTTGAGCACGATATTCACGGTCGGGCGTTCGCCCTCCGCGGCAGCGGAGAAAACATCTTCCAGTCGCGTTTGCTGCTGTTTCGCCAGCCGCTGATCGCGTGAGCGCTCCTGGCGCAGCTGCGCCAGCTCGCGCGCCTTGCGTTCATCGGCCACCACCATCACTTCATCACCGGCATCCGGTACGGCCGAAAGACCCAGCACCAGCGCAGGAATGGAAGGACCGGCTTCGTCAATCTGTCGCCCGCTTTCATCGAACATGGCACGCACGCGGCCATACTCGGTACCGGTCAGGATCAGGTCCCCTTTCCTGAGGATACCGTTCTGCACCAGGATGGTTGCCACTGCACCACGTCCCTTGTCGAGGCTCGACTCGACCACGATGCCGGTCGCCGGGCAATCCCGAACCGCCGTCAGTTCCAGCACTTCGGCCTGCAGCAACACCGCATCCAGCAGATTATCGACACCTTCACCGGTCTTGGCGGAAACCGGCACGAACATGATTTCACCTCCCCAGTCTTCCGGCACCACCCCCAGCGCGGCCATTTCGCTCTTCACGCGCTCAGGGTCCGCACCCGGTTTGTCCATCTTGTTCACAGCAATCACCATCGGCACACCGGCTGCCTTGGCATGCTGTACCGCTTCCCGGGTCTGCGGCTTTACTCCGTCATCTGCCGCTACCACCAGGATGACAATGTCAGTCACACTCGCGCCGCGTGCCCGCATTGCGGTAAACGCAGCATGGCCCGGGGTATCCAGGAAGCTGACCATGCCCTTGTCGGTTTCGACATGATAGGCGCCGATGTGCTGGGTTATGCCCCCGGCCTCGCCCTCGGCCACCTTGGTACGCCGGATGTAATCGAGCAGCGAGGTCTTGCCGTGATCGACATGACCCATGATGGTGACCACTGGGGGACGCGGCAGCTTTTCACCGCTGACATCCTCGATCCGCTGCTTGAGTTCCAGTTCCAGCACATCATCCGACACCGGCTTGGCAACATGGCCCAATTCCTCGACCACCAGCATGGCGGTGTCCTGATCGAGCACCTGGTTAATGGTGGCCATTACGCCAAGCTTCATCAGCGTCTTGATTACTTCCGCAGACTTCACCGACATCTTGCGCGCCAGCTCGGACAGTACGATGTTTTCCGGGATAGCAACCTCGTGCACCACCGAGGCAGTGGGCATCTCGAAACCATGCTCGCCACTGGACTCGATACTTACCCGTCTCGTGGTACGGGTCTTTTTCTTGCGGCGACCGCCCTTGCCGGCGGTAACGTGCAGTTCCTTGCGACCATACTTGGTACCGCGATCCTCTGTATCGCCGTCAGCACGACGGGAGCGGCGATCTCCCTCACCGGCCTTC
>CAJQOV010000040.1 GCA_905480065.1 uncultured Gammaproteobacteria bacterium
CACGGCCGCGCGGCGCGGCACGCCCATGGCCGCATGGTACAACGCCTCACCCGGACGGATGCAGGCCAGCTCCACCTCGCCACGGCGCATGCCGCGGTCGGCGAACAGGACACCACCAAGGGGCCGCGTGCCGAGATGCGCCAGTCGTTTCAGTCGCCCGCGCAGGGAGCTGACCGGGATTACGGTACGCGCATAAACCAGCGGCCTGCCATTACACAGCAGCTGCACCTGGCGAATGATGGCGTTGCGGTTCTTGCGCATACCCAGCGCCTGCACCTCGTGCAGTTGTGGCCGACCACGGCGCTGGGAAAGCACGCGCACCTCGAAGTGGTCGGGACACAGTTGCTGCAGGCGCAGCGTGAGCGAGGCCGTATCCAGCAACCAGCGCGCCAGGTCTGCGGGCAGATGGTTTTGCATAAACCGATGATGCGACTGCCAGCGGGTTTCAGGTGGGGTCATGGCCGGAGCATGCTGCAGGTTGATCGTTGAGGCGCGCGATTATCGCATGATTGGCGCCAAAAAGGGTGCAGGTGAAAACGGCCAGGGCCGCATGCTGCACTGAACACAGCGATTAAAATCAGCGCTTCCCAACCGGCCTGACTGCTCGGGCAGGATCGCAGCAATGCACAAAGGTAAATCGGCAACAAACCACGCTTGCCATGCCGGAATCAAAACGGGGTGTGTCCCCGACTGCATTCCTACACTTCGCCGAACTGCGCCGCCGCTCCCAGCCAGCGGCGGATCAGCGGCGTCACGTGTTCCGGACACTCGGCCAGCAAGCGGGCCGCACCCGCCTCCACCGCCTCGAGCAGCTCCTCGTCGCGCAGCAGGTCGGCGATGTGAAACTGCATCTCGCCGGTCTGGCGGGTACCGAGCACCTCGCCCGGACCACGCAGCTCCATGTCACGGCGCGCGATCACGAAGCCATCACTGGTCTCGCGCAGCACGGCCAGGCGTTCCCGCGCCTGTTCCGACAGCGGTGGCTGGTAGAGCAGCACACAACTGCTCTGCCGGTTGCCGCGCCCGACCCGGCCACGCAACTGGTGTAATTGCGCCAGCCCGAGCCGCTCCGGGTTTTCGATAATCATCAGGCTGGCGTTGGGCACGTCGACGCCGACCTCGATCACGGTGGTCGCCACCAGCAAATCGACCGCGCCCTGTTTGAAGGACTGCATCACCGCTTCCTTGTCCGCCGGCCGCAAGCGGCCATGCACCAGCGCCACACGCAACCCGGGCAACGACTCGATGAGCAGTGCCGCGGTCTTTTCCGCCGCCTGGCACTGCAACACTTCGGATTCCTCGATCAGCGTACAAACCCAGTACGCCTGCTGGCCGGAGGCGCAGGCCTTGCGCACCGATTCCATTACCTCGTCGCGCCGCTCGTGACTGATGGCAACCGTCTTCACCGGCTGCCGGCCGGGCGGTAACTGGTCAATGATGGAGGTGTCGAGATCGGCGTACACCGTCATGGCCAGCGTGCGCGGGATCGGGGTTGCCGTCATCACCAGCTGGTGCGGGCGCTGTTCCCCGTCACGGCCCTTGTCGCGCAGCGCCAGCCGCTGGTGCACACCGAAGCGGTGTTGCTCATCGATGATCACCAGACCGAGCCGGGCGAAGTCCACCTCGGCCTGGAACAGGGCATGCGTGCCGATGGCGACGGCGGCACTGCCGCTGGCAATCGCCTGCAGCGTTGCTGCACGCGCATTGCCCTTGAGTCGACCGGTATGCCACACCACGCTGATGCCGAGTGGCGCCAGCCAGTCACTGAAGCTGCGAAAATGCTGTTCGGCAAGCAGCTCGGTCGGCGCCATCAGCGCCACCTGGTAACCGGATTCAACGGCAGCGAGCGCGGCACACGCCGCGACCACGGTCTTGCCGGAACCGACGTCGCCCTGCACCAGCCGCGCCATGGGATGATGGCGGGCCAGGTCATGGCGGATTTCGCCGATGACGCGCTGTTGCGCAGCGGTCAGCGTGAACGGTAGCGCGGCGAGCAGGCGTGCGGCCAGTGTGCTGCCGCCACCGAGAGACGGGGCAGCAGTGTGCGTGGCGCGCTCGCGGATGCGCCGCAGGCTCAGGTGATGCGCCAGCAGCTCTTCATAGGCAAGGCGCTGCTGTGCCGGGTGGCGCCCGGCCGCCAGCAGGTCCACTGCGGCATCGGGTGGTGGACGATGCACGTAGCGCAATGCAGCCGGTAACGAGGTCATATGGAAGCTGCTCACCAGCGCCGCAGGCAGCCAGTCGACCAGCCCGCTGCCGCCCTGCCGGTCCAGGTAGTGCAATGCCTGCGCGCTGATCGCGCGCAGCGTCAGCTGGTGCACGCCCTCGGTCGCCGGGTATACCGGGGTAAGGTGCGCATCTGCCGGCAGCGGAGCCTGCACATCGACCAGCTGGTATTCCGGGTGAACCAGTTCCAGCGTTACCGCACCGTTGCGCACCTCGCCGAAACAGCGGATACCGTGACCACGCTGCAACCCGGCCTGCTGCTGTGCATTGAAATGAAAGAACCGCAATGTCAGCGCCCCGGTTCCGTCACTGATCCGCACCAGCAATGAACGGCGCCGGCCAAACTTCACCTCGGCCAGCTCGATCTCGCCCTGCACCACTACCTGCTGCCCCGCGCGCACCGATCCCATCGGCACGATGCGCGTGCGATCCTCGTAGCGTAATGGCAGATGAAACAGCACGTCCTGCACAGTGCGGATACCCAGCCGCTCCAGCCGCTCGGCCATGCGCGGCCCGACACCCTTGAGCGTGGTAACCGGCAGAACGTCGAGGTGGTCCGAGGTTTCAGGTGCCGTGATCAACACAACTCATGTCTCGCGCAAAGACGCAAAGGCGCCTGGAAAAATAATAATTGCCACAGAGGGCACAGGAAAAGTCCGGCTTAATCCAGTCAAGTCTTGCATGAATGATTGGTGCTATCACGAGAGCGCGGCAATCTGGCCAGTCCGGTTGTTGAAAAATATCCAGCTTCAAAACATCGGCAAAGATAACAAAACCAGATCATTGATGAATTTCTGGTTGAACCCCGTCTCTGCACCAGGCGGGGCATAGTTACGGGATTCCCGCATGTGCGGGAATGGCGATAACCCTGTATCCGCGGCTCTCTCTGTAGTGAATCTTGTTGTCTTTCTCTGCGTCTTTTGCGCGCTACAGGGTGTTAGCCCAGCTCCAGCACCGCGTCCATTTCCACCTGCGCGCCTTTCGGCAACGCGGCGACACCAACCGCGGCGCGCGCAGGATACGGCTGGCTGAAATACTCGGCCATGATCTCGTTGACCAGCGCAAAGTGGCCGAGGTCCGGCAGAAACACGTTCAACTTGGCCACATCGGCCAGTGAACCGCCAGCCGCCGCGGCCACGGCTGCGAGGTTGTCGAATACCCGGCGTATCTGTGCGGCCATATCGCCCTCTACCAGTTGCATGCTGGCCGGGTCGAGCGGGATCTGCCCGGACAGGTACACGGTGTTGCCGCATTTCACGGCCTGTGAATAGGTGCCAATGGCCTGCGGTGCCTGGTCGGTGCTGATGATGGTGCGCGTCATGTTTTATCCTTGTGTTGGTAATCCGTCTCAATTTTTTGCACCCGGACAAATAATACCGGGAACGAATTATCAGAAAACGATCGCGGACAAGGTCCGCTCCTGCAGGTACTTTATTACCACAGGCATAACTGCAGATTCTCTGTGCACTCTGTGGCGTTTTTTTCTGTTTCTTTGCGCCTGTGCGCGAGATTGCTGTTCAGCTGCGCGTGCGGGTGATGCGAATCACCGCCGGGATGTTGCGCACACGGCGCATGACGCTGGCAAGATGCTGGCGATTGCGTACCGTGATGCGGAACCTGAGACTGTTGGTGAGCCCGTCGCGCTCCTCGATACCGACATTCTCGATATTGGAATCGGCATCGCCGATCACCTTGGCGACATTGGCCAGCACACCGCGCCGGTCGGCCACTTCCACGGTGACATCCACCGGGAACTCCTCGCTGATGCCCGGTTCCCACTGCACGTCCAGGCAATTCTCCGCGCTGTACTTGCCATCCGCGATATTACGGCAGTTCTGGGTATGGATCATCATGCCCCGCCCGCGGGTAATCACACCGACCACCGGGTCTCCGGGGATCGGCCGGCAACACTTGGAAAAACGCGTCACCATACCCTCGCTGCCGCGGATCACCAGCGCCGGCGCAGTACCTTCGCCGCCCAGTACTGCCGTGCCGTCATCGGCCGGGAGCAGGGACCGTGCCACCAGCACGGCGGTGCGCCGGCCCATGCCGATCTCGACCAGCAGATCGTCCTCATTCTCGAGATGGTATGCCTTCAGCAAGGCCTGCAAGCGCTCGTCAGCGATCACCTGCGCACTGGAGCCGAACACCCCGAGCGCACGATCCAGCATGCGCCGGCCCAGGTCTATCGCATCCTCCCGACGCAGACTCTTCTGGTGATGACGGATATTCGAACGCGCCTTCGCCGACACCACAAAACCCAGCCAGGCCGGGCTCGGGCGTGCGCCGGCCGCGGTGATGATCTCCACGGTCTGCCCGTTGCGCAGCGTGGTGCGCAACGGCGCTTCCACGCGGTCAACCCTGGCGGCAATGCAGGTATTGCCGATATCGGTATGTACCGCGTAGGCAAAATCGACCACCGTTGAACCATGCGGCAGCTTCATGATCGCGCCGGTCGGGGTAAACACGTAGACCGCGTCCGGGAACAGGTCGAGCTTTACGTTCTCGAGGAACTCCAGCGAGTTGCCGGCATGTTTCTGCATCTCCAGCAGCTCACGCAGCCATTCACGCGCGCCGGCATGCATCTGGTCCAGGTTCTGTTCGTTGGTCTTGTACACCCAGTGAGCAGCCACACCGCTCTCGGCTATCCGGTCCATTTCCTCGGTGCGAATCTGTACTTCGATAGGTATCCCATGTGGCCCGAACAGGATGGTATGCAGTGACTGGTAGCCGTTGGCCTTGGGAATGGCAATGTAATCCTTGAACCGGCCCGGCACCGGTTTGTACAGGTTGTGCATGATACCGAGCGCACGGTAGCAGGTGTCCACCTTGTCGACCACGACGCGAAACGCATACACATCATAGGTTTCCTTGAAGGACATGGTCTTGTCGCGGATTTTCTTGTACAGGCTGTAGAGGTGCTTCTCGCGGCTCAGTATGCGACCTTCCAGGGCTTCCTGCTGCATGCGCCGCTTGATTGCAGTCTCGATCTTGTTGAGCACTTCCTTGCGATGCCCGCGCGCCGCAAGCACTGCCTTTTGCAACACCTGGTAGCGCAGCGGGTAGAGCGCGGCAAAGCCGAGTTCCTCCAGCTCCACGCGCAACGCATTGATGCCGAGCCGGTTGGCAATTGGCGCGTAGATATCCAGCGTTTCGCGCGCAATCCGGCGTCGCTTGTCGGGGCGCATCACGCTGAGGGTACGCATGTTGTGCAGGCGATCCGCGAGCTTGACCAGTATCACGCGGATATCGCGCACCATGGCGAGTATCATCTTGCGGAAATTTTCCGCCTGCGCCTCGGCGGAGCTTTCAAACTCGATCTGGGTCAGCTTGCTGACGCCGTCGACCAGCTCCGCGACATCGCTGCCGAAATCACTGGCAATCTGTTCCTTGAGGGTCGGCGTGTCCTCGATGACATCATGCAGGATGGCCGCAATAATCGACTTGTGATCCAGGCGCAACTCGGCCAGGATGCGCGCCGCGGCGATGGGGTGATAGATGTAGGGTTCACCGGAGACGCGAATCTGGCCTTCGTGTGCCTCGGCACCGAACAGGTAGGCGCGATAGACCTCCCTGACCTGGTCCGGTTCGAGGTAGGAATCCAGCATATGACACAGGTCACTGATCAGGAATCGTGACTGGTCTTCGCTAAGTGGTTCCGCTTGCGTCGCCATGCGTATGCTGTCGGCAGGGTCGGCCTGCCCGGGTTACCCGTGGATAAGATCGTGGAGGCAACAACTATAACCCCAACCGGGTTACGCCGGTACAGGGTGGACGGGAAACGGGCGGAAAGCACTGCCGGGCAGCCCGGCAGTGCGTGAAATCGTTACTCTTGTTCTTTTTCTTCCGGGGGCGAGAGGCTTTCTTCTTCCGGTTCTGCCACGGTCACGGCCAGGGTTTCAGTGACTTCGGCCAGGATCGCGAGATCTTCGGCATCGATGCCGTCCTCGATGGCCGGCTGCTGTGATTCTTTCAACAACTCCGGGGTTATCAGGCCGTCAGCGATCTCGCGCAGTGCGACGATGGTCGGCTTGTCATTTTCCCAGGGGACCAGTGGCATGACGCCATTGGCGAGCTGACGGGCGCGCTTGGTGGCCAGCAACACCAGCTGAAAACGGTTATCAACCTTGTCGAGACAATCTTCTACGGTAACGCGTGCCATGTAACTCTCCGGAAAACCTGCCAGGCTGCC
>CAJQOV010000041.1 GCA_905480065.1 uncultured Gammaproteobacteria bacterium
CCATCGAGTACATGGTCAGCAACAGCCAGTAAACTCGCCGTAATCCGCACTCAAAAGGGCTGCCTTGGCAGCCCTTTTTTTGGCATGGCCTCGGTGTCAGGGTGTCAGGGGAGTCTGCCAACGCGAGGCAACAGTTCAGGCCGGTTGATGGTGGGCTGGATTTTTGACGGACATTGCCCTGGAACGGTCGCTGCCCCGGCTGGCCTAAAGAAAAGTGCGGGAACAGCGATATCGATGTATATAAGTACAAGTCGTCGTCCCGCAGTGCCTGTAGTCTCGGATGGCCCGATCCGGAGTCGCGGAACATGAGCAAACCAGATATGCATTCCCTGCAGCTTGGCTCCATGCTGGATGGTGGCAATGCGGCATGGCTGGAGGCGCAGTACGAATCCTGGTTGCGCGATGAAAACTCGGTCACTGATCACTGGCGCGACTATTTCGCCAGTTTGCCGCAGGTCAATGGTCAGCAGGTCGACCTGCTGCACTCCGAGCTGCGCGCTGAATTCTCACGCCTGACCGGGCGCCGGCCGGCATCGGTCGGCGGGTCGGCCGGCGAGCTGCACCTGGAACACGAGCGCAAGCAGGTGCGGGTGTTGCAGTTGATCAATGCCTATCGATTCCGTGGCCATCAATACGCCTTGACCGATCCCTTGCGCGGGCGCGATCCGGAGCCACGCAGTGACCTCGATCTTTCCTACCACGAACTTTCCGAAGCCGATTTCGACACCGTGTTCCGCACCGGCTCCCTGGTCGGGCCCGAGCAGTCCACCCTCCGACAGATACTGATCGCGCTGAACCGCACCTACTGCGAGACCATCGGTGCGGAATACATGCACATGTCCGATACCGCCGAGAAGCGCTGGATTCAGCAGCGACTGGAAAGCGTGCAGTCACATCCGGGTATCAAACCTGAACGGCAGCGCTGGCTGTTACAACGCCTGACGGCAGCGGAAGGCATCGAGCGCTACCTGCATGCGAAGTACGTCGGGCAGAAACGCTTTTCCCTGGAAGGAGGCGAGAGCCTGATTCCGCTGATGGGCGATCTCATCGAGCAATCGGGTGTGCAAGGCATAAAGGAAATCGTTATCGGCATGTCCCATCGTGGCCGGCTCAATGTACTGGTGAATATTCTCGGCAAGCTGCCTTCCATGTTGTTCTCCGAATTCGAAGACAATCACGATCGCAATCACAAGAGCGGTGATGTGAAATATCACCAGGGATTTTCCTCCAACATCAGGACGGCGGGCGGTAACGTGCACCTCGCGCTGGCCTTCAATCCATCGCACCTCGAGATCGTGTCGCCGGTGGTCGAAGGCTCGGTGCGTGCACGCCAGCAACGCTACCGGGACAACGAGGGCGACCGGATTCTGCCGGTGGTGGTACACGGCGACTCTGCATTTGCCGGCCAGGGCGTGGTCATGGAAACCTTCAATTTGGCCGGCCTGCGCGGTTACACCACGCGTGGCAGTGTGCATATCGTGGTAAACAACCAGATCGGATTTACCACCAGCCAGGCCAAGGACGCACGTTCCACGCTGTATTGCACCGATGTGGCCAAGATGGTCAATGCCCCGATCTTCCACGTCAACGGCGACGATCCGGAGGCGGTACTGTTTATTACGCAGGTTGCACTCGATTACCGCATGACCTTCAAGAAAGACGTGGTGATTGACCTGGTGTGCTATCGGCGGCACGGCCACAACGAGGCCGATGAACCAGCCGCCACGCAACCGACGATGTACCGGGACATCCGTGCATTACCAACGACCCGTATGCTTTATGCAGACAAGCTGGTGCGGCAGCAGGTGATCACTCCACAGCAGAACGAGCGCTTGGCGCAGGATTACCGGGCGCTGCTCGACGCCGGGGAGAGCGTGACGCCCGAGGTCACGCTGGGAGTGCCGGTGGACGATGCGGTGGCCGTCAACTGGAAATCCTACGTCGGCCACAGCTGGGACGAGCCGTGCGATACCACGATCAGCCGTGACACGCTGGTGATGCTGGCAGAACGCCTGCAGCAGCTCCCGGTTGGCTTCGAGCTGCACCCGCGCGTTGCCAAGCTGATGGATGACCGGCGCAAGATGGCGGCCGGCGCATTGCCGGCAGACTGGGGCTTCGCCGAGTCGCTGGCCTTTGCCAGCCTGCTGTACCAGGGCTTCCCGGTACGTGTTTCCGGACAGGACTCTGAACGCGGGACCTTCTTTCACCGCCATGCGGTACTGCACAACCAGAAAGACAATGACATCTTCGTGCCGCTGAAAAACATTGCGCCCGACCAGCCGCCGTTCCTGGTGTTCGATTCCATGTTGTCGGAAGAGGCGGTGCTGGCCTTTGAATACGGTTATGCGACAACCGAGCCTGAAACGCTCACTATCTGGGAAGCGCAGTACGGCGACTTTGCCAATGTCGCACAGGTGGTGATTGACCAGTTCATCGTGTCCGGCGAGGCCAAGTGGGGACGGTTGTGCGGGTTAACCATGCTGTTGCCGCATGGTTACGAAGGCCAGGGGCCGGAGCATTCCTCGGCACGTCTGGAGCGCTTCCTGCAATTGTGCGTCGATCATAATATCCAGGTGTGCAATCCAACCACGCCGGCACAGATGTTTCACATGCTGCGCCGGCAGATGATCCGGCCACTGCGCCGGCCATTGATCGTAATGGCGCCGAAAAGCCTGTTGCGTCACAAGCTCGCCATATCAAGCATGGAACAGCTTGCTGATGGCTGCTTCCATGCGGTGCTCGGTGATGAAGATGTGCAGAATGCATCGGCCATTACGCGGCTGGTGCTGTGTAGCGGCCGGGTCTACTACGACCTGCTGGAACGCAAGCGCGCGGAAGATCTGCCGCAGGTTGCACTGCTGCGAGTGGAGCAGTTGTACCCGTTTCCGTGGCGACTGCTGCGCGAGGAACTGGCACGTTACCCGAATGTGCGCGAGTTCATCTGGTGCCAGGAAGAACCGCAAAATCAGGGTGCATGGTATGGCATGCGCCACAAGTTCGAGGAGTTGATTGGCGCGCACAACAAACTTATCTATACTGGCCGCGCTGAGCTGTCCGCGCCGGCCGTGGGTTATGCGAGTATCCATGTCCAGCAGCAGGCGCAGCTGGTTGCGCGGGCGCTTGGCCTGGAGCCGTCTGGTGCATAACATCAACAGGAGGGGTTGATTCGTTATGGCAACAGAAGTCAGGGTACCGGCACTTCCCGAATCAGTCAGCGATGGTGTGCTGGTCTGCTGGCACAAGAAACCCGGCGACCGGATTCGCCGTGACGAGCCGCTGGTCGACATCGAGACCGACAAGGTGGTGCTCGAGGTGCCGGCCCCGCAA
This sequence comes from uncultured Gammaproteobacteria bacterium, assembly GCA_905480065.1. GTDB lineage: Bacteria > Pseudomonadota > Gammaproteobacteria > UBA9214 > UBA9214 > UBA9214. The sequence continues at coordinate 3,328 of CAJQOV010000041.1, forward strand.
GACGGCGTGCTGGAAAAGATTCTCATCGAAGATGGTGCAACCGTGGTGGCGGATCAGCTGATCGCGCTGATTGAGCCGGTAAATTCAACTGCTGCTGCATCCGCAATTCCCACTGCTCGGGCACCAGCTGAACCCGTCAGGCCCGAGGCTAAAGCGGATGCCGTGCTGAGTCCTGCGGTTCGCAAGCTGGTGGCTGACCACGACCTCGACCCGCGTCACCTGCATGGCAGCGGCAGGGACGGCCGCATCACCAAGGCCGACGTGCTGGAGCATATTGAACAGCAACACAGCAAGGCATCGACGCCGGTTGTGCGGGTGAGCCAGCCAGCCCTGTATGATGCAAAGGAAACAAGACCCCAAAAGCGGGTGCCGATGTCACGGCTGCGCGCGCGCGTGGCAGAACGGCTGCTCGCCGCTTCACAAAACACCGCCATGCTGACCACCTTCAACGAGGTGAACATGCAGCCGATCAAGACATTGCGTGAAAGACATCGCGATGCCTTTGAGCAGGCGCACGGCGTGCGCCTGGGCTACATGTCGTTCTTCGTGCGTGCTGCTTCCGAAGCGCTGCGTCGTCACCCGGATATCAATGCATCCCTGGATGGTGAGGATATTGTCTATCACGGTTTTTGCGATATCGGTGTGGCGATCAGTACCGAGCGCGGGCTGGTGGTGCCGATCCTGCGCAACGCGGAGCACATGCGCCTGGCCGAGATCGAGTCACAGATCGTGGCCTTTGCCACGCGTGGACGTGATGGCAAGCTGACCATGGAAGAGATCACCGGTGGTACTTTCTCGATCACCAACGGTGGTGTATTCGGCTCCATGCTGTCCACGCCGATCCTGAATCCGCCGCAAAGTGCGATCCTCGGTATGCACAGCATCAAGGATCGCGCGGTGGTCGAGAACGGGCTGGTCGTGGTGCGGCCGGTCATGTACCTGGCGCTGACCTATGACCACCGCATCGTGGATGGCAAGAGCGCGGTTACTTTCCTGAAAACCATCGTCGAATTGCTGGAAGACCCGGCGAGCATGTTGCTGGATTTGTGATTTATGGGTGTAGCGGATGAGTGATAGCTACGATGTCATTGTGATCGGCGCCGGACCGGCGGGCTACGTGGCTGCGATTCGCTGCGCACAACTCGGCCTGTCTGCTGCCTGCATCGATGACTGGTGCGACACGGCCGGCAACCCGGTGCCCGGTGGAACCTGTCTGAACGCCGGCTGCATCCCGTCCAAGGCCTTGCTGGAAAGTTCCGAGCTGTATGCGCGCATGCAGCATGGGGCGAATGCGCATGGCCTGCATGTGGAATCGATGTCGCTCGATCTCGCCGCGATGATGGCACGCAAGGATCATATTGTGCGTGAGCTGGGTAGTGGCATTGTCACGTTGTTCAAGTCCAACGGCATTGACTGGTTGCACGGGCGTGGTCAGTTACTGCCGAACCGGCAGGTGCGCATCACCCGTGCTGACGGAACGCAGCAACTGGTGTCGGGACAGTATGTCATCCTGGCGAGTGGGTCCGTGCCGGTAGAGCTGTCTGCAGCGCCTGTGCAGGGCGAACGCATCGTGGATTCGCGCGGTGCACTGGCCTGGTCTGCAGTGCCGTCGCGGGTGGGCGTTATCGGCGCCGGTGTGATCGGTCTCGAACTGGGCAGCGTTTGGAGCCGGCTGGGTTCTGCAGTGACGCTGCTGGAAGCACAGGAGAGTTTTCTCGCCATGGCGGATCGCACGATCGCTGCCGCTGCTTTGAAACTCTATCGCGCTCAGGGCCTCGACATCCGCACCGGCGCGCGCGTGCTGTCGACACAGGATGAAGAGGGTGCCGCCATCCGGGTTGCCTACCAGGACGCGGCTGGTGACCATGAACTGGCCGTCGACCGCCTGATCGTGGCCGTCGGTCGCCGTCCCGGCAGCGACGGCCTGGCGACGGCGGAAGCCGGGCTGTTGCTGGGCGAGGGCGGTTTCGTGCACGTCGGTGAACATTGTGCGACCAACCTGCCCGGGGTATTCGCTGTCGGCGACCTGGTGCGCGGGCCGATGCTGGCGCACAAGGGCTCGGCGGAGGGCGTGATGGTGGCCGAGCGGATAGCCGGGCAACACAGTTCCGTGAATTATGACGCGATACCGTCCGTCATCTACACTCACCCGGAGATCGCCTGGGTCGGCAAGACCGAGGCGGCGCTGCGCCAGTCCGGTATCGAATTTCGCAGTGGCACATTTCCGTTCGCGGCCAGCGGGCGCGCGCGTGCCATGCAGGCCAGCGACGGGCTGGTCAAGGTGCTGAGCGATGCACGCACGGATCGTGTGCTGGGCGTGCATATCCTCGGTGCGCAGGCCTCCGAGCTGATCGGGCAGGCGGTGCTGGCGATGGAATTCGGCGCCAGCAGCGAAGACATTGCGCGCAGCGTATTTGCCCATCCAACGTTATCCGAGGCACTGCACGAAGCCGCGCTGGCCGGCAGCGGTCATGCAATTCATCTTGCTGTGCCACGGCAGCGCTGAGCTGACCCGATTCAAACCGGTGCAACACGCACCATGATGGCACGCCCGATCGCTGGCGCGCCCTGCAAACTCCAGTATATTCAACAGCCGGCAGCGTGGCATGGTAATTGCCTTGTAATAACGGGGGCAGGTTACATGGAGAGCGGTATGGCAAGGCGCTGGCTACAGATTCGCGGTGATCCTTCCATCCGGCAATTCCTGTTCAACCAGTCACGGGTCAATAGCGAATTTGACGATCACCTGGAGGAGGTGCTGGTGCGGGTGGAGTCGCTGCTGGTCGAGCGCGGGATTTTTCATGCCAAGATTCATTTTTCCAGTGGCCAGGTTACGCTCTGGTCGATGGTTGATCCGTACAATTACCAGGTGCATCTGAAGGAAGAGTTTCTCGACAGTCGTTTTCTGCAGCAGTTTCGCTACACGCCATACCCGCTGAACGCATCCGTGCCGCCGAACCGGGTGCGCGATGTGCTGGCAATGTTGCGTGCACTGCGACACAAGGATGATAGCGTCTACCTGCGTTCCGGGTCGCTGAATATCATCAATGGCCTGGTAGGCCTGGTATTTTC
>CAJQOV010000042.1 GCA_905480065.1 uncultured Gammaproteobacteria bacterium
TGCGGAACTGCGCGAGATGGGCTGCCTGCCTGCTGAATCGCGACGCGAGATCCTGGAGCAGTCCGACTGCCATATCTTTTTAACGGCGTTTCAGACAGGTGAGTCATTCCCGGATGCCTGGATGTCGCACTGGCGGACACTGTGGCCCCGGACGGCACGGCAAGATGCGGGGCTGGAAAAGCTCGGCAAGGCATTGCATCAGTACCTGCGGGTACTGCAGGCGGAGAGCTGTGACAGTGTACAGACCCGCTGTGAAACCCTGCACGTGCAGCTGGTCGGTGCTTTTCGTCGCTACAGTTTTCAACCGGCTGCGGTGTTCAGCTATCTGGCACTGACTGCACTGGAACTGGCACGCCTGCGCGGTGACCTGCTGGTGCGGCAGTTGTTCGCCACGAATCTGGAACAGGTGGCATGAGCCTGCGTCCGTCCCGTACACGCTGGTTCGAATTGCTGGCGCCACGCGAGGAACTGGCCTGGGTGGTCGAAACGCTGGCCCGGACCCGCAGTGTCGAGCTGGAGATACACAGCGACAGCAATGTCGTGGTCAATCTGCCGGACCTGCAGGAGCAGATGGTGGAATACCATCACCTGGCGCAGCGCTACCAGGAATACTGGAAGCACATCGAATTGCAGCCTGAGATGGTGTCAGGGATGCCGGCGCAGATACTCGAGATCGCACTCACGCGCTTGCGCAAGTGGGTGGCTGCCGCCGGGCCGCTGGTAAAGCATATCGAGTCGCTGCGCGCGGAACGTGGCGAGCTGATGCTGGTTGAAAGCATGCTGAAAGTTGATGTCGAGGGCAAGATGGATTATTCCCTGCTGGCGGCGGCGGGGCCGTCGCTGGCAGTGCGCCTGTTCGTGATGCCACCGGCATACCGCTTGAAGGCGATCACGGGCAATCTGCTGTATTGCAAGTGCAGCTCGGAACAGCATGCGTTCCTGCTGGCGGCGGGTTTGCCTGCCGATCTCGAGACATTCCGCAATGAAGTTTCCGCCCAGAAAGGTCGCATGTTAACCCTGCCGGCGTGGCTGCATGGCCGGCGTGAGTCTGCACTGGGCCAGGTCCACCAGCGCCTTCAGCGCATTCATCACCGGCGCACGCGCCTGCGCCGGCAAACAGATGCGATGGCCCGGTCATACAAGCTGGCGGGCGCACTGGGGGATATCAGCCGGCTGGAATGGTTCCTGACCCATGTCACTGCACTGCCGATCTCGGCAAACTTTGCCTGGGTAACCGGCTGGACCAACGACCTGGATGGTCAGCGCCTGCCGCAGGCACTGGCGGATGCTCATGCCCATGCCATCGTGCATTATCCCCCGGCCCCCGATGGTTTGCGTCCACCCATGGTGCTGCAGAATCCATGGTGGGCACGACCGTTTGAACTGTTTGCCGGCATGCTGGGCACACCGGCGGATGACGAGGCCGATCCCAGTCGTTTGGTGGCACTGCTGGTGCCGCTGTTGTTCGGTTATATGTTCGGTGATGTCGGCCAGGGCTTCGTGTTGCTGCTCGCCGGCCTGCTGTTGCAGCACCGCTGGCCGCTGCTGCGTATTCTGATTGCCAATGGTGCGGCATCGATGCTGTTTGGTGTCGTGTTCGGTAGTGTCTTCGGGCGTGAGGATGTGATCCCGGCCCTGTGGGTGCACCCGATAGAACAGCCGCTGGCGGTGCTGGCCGTGCCACTGGTCGTCGGTGTGCTGGTACTGTTGCTCGGCCTGTTGCTGAATGCACTGGGCGCCTGGTGGCGCGGCGAACTGCGTCACTGGCTGCAGGTGGATGCCGCGGTACTGGTGATGTATCTGTCCCTGCTGGCAGCCCTGTTCATGCCGGGTAGCCTGGCAGTGACCATGTTTGGGCTTGGCTGGTACCTTGCCGGCAGTCTCGGCAACATCGGCAACAAACCACTGGCACGTGCGGCTACCGCACTTGGCAGCCTGGTTGAACAACTCATGCAATTACTGATTAACAGTATCTCGTTTGTGCGTGTCGGTGCTTTTGCACTGGCGCATGCCGGCCTGTCACTGGCCTTTACCATCATGGCGGAGTCAACGGGCAGCCTCGTGGCCGGCCTGCTGCTGATGCTGCTGGGTAATGTCATCGTGATCCTGCTGGAAGGGCTCGTGGTCACCATCCAGACCACACGCCTGGTGCTATTTGAATTCATTATCCGTTTTCTGCGCGGCAGCGGCCGTACTTTTCGACCGCTGCTCATACCGCAACATGTTATCGCTACCAGGGAGTAATCACTATGTTTATACGCACACAAGTTACCTTTATCCCGCTGGCTGCAGCGACCGTCATCGGCCTGGCCGCCACGCTGCTGTTGTGGTGGCAACCGGCGGTGGCCGCAGAGCAGGCGGCAGCAGCGTTGCCGGACGGTGCCATGGCGTGGGGCTTTGTTGCCGCTGCCCTGGCCACCGGCCTGTCATCACTCGGCGCCGGTATCGCGGTCGCCAGTGTCGGCAGTGCTGCCATCGGGGCGCTGGCCGAGAAACCGGAACTGCTGGGACGGACGCTTATCATGATCGGCCTGGCGGAGGGTATCGCCATCTATGGCCTGATCGTTTCCATTCTTATCCTCAACCGGATCCTGTAGGCGTCATCCGGTGAGTGTTCCAGTCTACATAGGTGATGCCGTGAGCGCAGCCGGTTACCGGCTGGCCGGCCTGCGGATACATGTGCCGGACTCGGCCGAACTTCTCGAGCAAATCGAGCAGGCGACTGCTGATGCATCGCTGGTACTGCTTGGCGCTGATATTGCCGCGCAACTTCCGGTTGCGGCACTGGATCGGCTGTTGTCAGGGGTAAAACCGGCCGTGGTCGTGGTGCCGGATGTCCGCGCTCAGGCGGACTTGCCGGACCTGGCGAACCGTCTGCGGCAACAGCTCGGGGTACTCGAATGAGCACCCCCGACAGCAATCTCGGCAGCAAGGTACAGCACCTGCTGGAGATGGTGGCAGAGCATCGGGATGAAAAATGTGCGGCCATTCTGAAGAATGCAGAGACCGAGGCAAAAGGGCTGCTGCAGGCGGCCTGGCGGGAAGCGCGGGAACGCCTGCATAACGACAATATCGAGACCCGCAGGATGGCCGAACGTACGCTCGCCTCGTTCGAGGCGCAGCAGCAGACACGCCAGCGACAACAACGCCAGGCCGATGACGGGATTCTGCTGGTTACGGCACGTGAGGCGTTGCGGGCAGCATTGCTGCAGCGCTGGCAACAACCGGCGTCAC
>CAJQOV010000043.1 GCA_905480065.1 uncultured Gammaproteobacteria bacterium
GTGTTGATTCTTACCGCCATCGTCGTCGGTGTAGCCACCACCGCCCTCGGTCTGGCCCTGGTGATACGCATCAATGAGGCCTACGGAACGGTCGAAGAAGACGACATCCACTCTCAAGACGAGCCTGAATAAAAATGCAGCTTGGCCAACATCTGCCTGTACTCCAGGTTGTGATTCCCCTGCTGTCCGCCCCGCTGTGCCTGTTGCTGCGCAACGGGCGACTTGCCTGGATGTTCACCCTGGCAGTGAGCTGGCTGGTGCTGGTCGGGGCCGTCTGGTTGTTGCTGCAGGTGCTTGCGCACGGTACCGTTTCCTATGCGTTGGGCGCCTGGCCGGCACCCTGGGGTATCGAATACCACCTCGACCACATCAGTGCGTTCGTGTTGCTGATCGTGTCCGGAATCAGCGCCGTGGTCCTGCCGTTCGCCGGGAAAAGCGTGGCCCGGGAGATCCCTGCAGACCGCGTGTCCCTGTTCTACACCCTGTATCTGTTGTGTCTCACGGGGTTGCTCGGCATCGTCATTACCGGCGACGCCTTCAATCTGTTCGTATTTCTCGAGATCTCGTCATTGTCCTCCTACGCCCTGATCAGTCAGGGCAGGGATCGGCGCGCGCTCACGGCTTCCTTTCACTATCTGATCCTGGGCACTATTGGCGCTACATTCATACTCATCGGTGTCGGTCTGCTCTACATGATGACCGGTACACTCAACATGCAGGACCTTGCCGCGCGCCTGCCAGCGGTCACCGGTACCCGCACCGTGCGCACGGCGTTTGCCTTTCTCATCGTCGGCATCAGCCTTAAGCTGGCACTGTTCCCGCTGCACCTGTGGCTACCCAACGCCTACACCTATGCGCCCTCGGTGGTCACCGCCTTCCTGGCATCGACCGCCACCAAGGTCGCGGTGTATGTGCTGCTGCGCTTCCTGTTCGACATCTTCGGCATAGCCTACGTCTACAACACGATGCTGATCGACAACGTGCTGCTGCCGCTGGCGTTGATCGCGATCTTCAGCGGATCAGGCATGGCCATTTTCCAGGACAACATCAAACGCATGCTGGCCTATTCCAGTGTCGCACAGATCGGTTACATTATGCTCGGCATCAGCCTCGCCAACGAGGTCGGCCTGACCGCTGGCATTCTGCATCTTTTCAATCACGCGTTGATGAAAGGCGCGTTGTTCCTCGCGCTCGGTTGTGTGGTGTACCGCATGGGCGTGGCACGCATTGGCAATATCGCCGGGCTGGCGCGCAGCATGCCGCTGACCTTCGCCGCAATCGTGGTCGGCGGGCTGAGCCTGATCGGCGTACCGCTAACGGTGGGCTTTATCAGTAAATGGTATCTGCTGCTCGCCGCCATCGAGGCCGGGCATGTGTGGATTGCGGTGCTGGTACTGCTCGGCTCGCTGCTGGCCGTGGTGTATATGTGGCGGGTGATCGAGGCAGCGTACTTTAAACCGGCACCGGCGGGTTTTGAAGAGGTGCAGGAAGCGCCGCTGTCGATGTTGATCCCGACCTGGGTGCTGGTGATCGCCAATCTCTATTTCGGCATTCACACCGAACTGACGGTCGGTGTGGCGCGTCAGGCGGCGCAGATTCTGATGGGCGCGCCATGAGTATTGAACTGTTGATGCTGCTGTGTCTTCTGATCCCGCTGATCGGCGCGGTGCTGATCCTCTACACCGGTCATTGGCCGAATCTGCGTGAGGCGGTGTCGCTGACCACGGCGGTGCTGTTGTTTATCACGGTCACGCAACTGTGGTCGGCGGTGCTGGCCGGAGATGCCACAGTACTTACACTGGCCGAGCCGGTGCCGGGCATCACCATCGCCTTTGCGATGGAACCGCTCGGTCTGTTGTTTGCATTGATCGCGAGTTTTTTGTGGATCATCACCACGATCTACTCCATCGGCTACATGCGCAGCAATAAGGAACACAACCAGACACGCTTCTATGTCTGCTTCGCGATTTCACTGGCTGCCACCATCGGCATCGCCTTCGCCGCCAATCTGTTCACGCTGTTTATATTCTACGAGGTACTGACGCTGTCGACCTATCCGCTGGTCACACACCACGGCACCGACAAGGCGCGACATGGTGGACGCATTTACCTTGGCATCCTGATCAGCACCTCGATCGTGTTCCTGCTGCTGGCCATCATCCTGACCTGGCATCTCACCGGCACCACCGATTTCCGCGCCGGTGGCATCCTCGCAGGCAAGGCCGACGGCGTGGTCACCTGCGTGCTACTGGCCTTGTATGTGTTCGGCATAGGCAAGGCGGCATTGATGCCGTTCCACAGCTGGCTGCCGGCGGCAATGGTGGCACCGACACCGGTCAGTGCGTTGTTGCATGCGGTGGCGGTGGTCAAGGCAGGCGTGTTCAGTGTTGTGAAGGTGATTGTGTATGTGTTCGGCATCGACAACCTCGCCGCGCTGCACAGCGGTGACTGGCTGGCGTACATCGCCGGCTTCACGATCATCGTGGCGTCGATCATCGCGCTGCGCTCGGACAATCTGAAACGCCGGCTGGCCTACTCGACCGTCAGCCAGTTATCGTATGTGATCCTCGCCACCGCGCTGTTGCTGCCGGTGTCGGTGATGGCAGCGACGCTGCACATCGCCGCGCACGCCTTCGGCAAGATCACGCTGTTCTTCGCCGCCGGGGCCATTTACACCGCCGCACACAAGACCGAGGTCAGCCAGCTCAACGGCATCGGCAGGCAGATGCCGTGGACCATGACCGCATTCGCCATCGGCGCGCTGTCGATGATCGGCATCCCGCCGACCGCCGGGTTTCTCAGCAAATGGTATCTGCTGCTCGGCACGCTGGAGACCGGGCATTTGTTTGCGCTGGCCGTGATCATTGTCAGCACGCTGTTGAACGCGGCGTACTTTATGCCGATCGTGTATGCGGCCTTCTTCAAGGCCCCGGCAGCGCCGGCCGAGGGCCCTGACACTTATCGCGACGCGCATCACGACGCACACGGCGAGGCACCGTGGCCGATGCTGCTGGCGATGTCGGTCACGGTGTTCGGCAGTCTGGCGTTGTTCTTCTACGCCGAGCTGCCCTTGACGCTGGCGAGGCAACTGGTCGGAGGGTCCTGACGATGGAAGACCAAGACAAACACTGGCTGGTACGCGCGCGCACCATCCGCCTGCTGTGGATCGTGCAGATCGTGGTGCTGGCGCTGACGGTGCTGGCGCAGTTCGTCATGCCGGTGAAAGGCCACTTCGAATTTGACGGCAGCATCGGCTTCAACGCCTGGTTCGGTTTTCTGGCCTGCGCGGGGATGATTCTGTTCGCCAAGCTGCTGGGTATGTTTCTGAAACGCAACGACACTTATTACGACCATGATGAATGAACTGCTGATGCATCCCGGTCTGTGGCTGGTCGCGGCCGGCCTGTTGCTGCCGTTGATGCCACGCTCAGGCCGCAGCGCGTTGATCCTGCTGGTGCCGCTCGCCGCACTGTGGCGACTGTGGACCCTGCCGGACAGCGCGTCGGCCGGCATCGATCTTCGATTACGAACTGACGCTGATCCATGCCGATGCGCTGGCGCGCATCTTCGGCATCATCTTCACGATCATGGCCTTCGCCGGTGGGCTGTTCGCGCTGAATCAAACCAACAAGGCCGAGCTACCCGCCGCGCTGGTGTATGCCGGCAGCGCGATCGGTGCGGCACTGGCCGGTGATCTGATCACATTGTTCATCTTCTGGGAGTTGATGGCGCTGGGTTCGACGCTGGTGTTGTGGAGTGCGGCGAATCGCACCGCCTATGCCGCCAGCAAGCGCTATCTGGCGATCCATCTGCTCGGCGGCGTGATCCTGATGGCCGGTATCGCGGGGCATGTCGCCGACACCGGTTCGATTGCGTTCACGTTGATGGGCGCGGACACCTTGCCGCATATGCTGATCCTGGCCGGTTTCCTGATCAACGCTGGCGCGCCGCCGCTGTCGGCTTGGTTGCCTGATGCCTATCCCGAGGCGTCCTGGTCGGGCAGCGTGTTCCTGTCGGCATTCACCACCAAGACTGCGGTGTATGTGTTGCTGCGCGGTTTCGCCGGCACCGATATCCTGATTTACATCGGCCTCTTCATGATCTTCTACGGCATCGTCTACGCGCTGCTGGAAAACGATATGCGCCGCATCCTCGCATACAGCATCGTCAACCAGGTCGGCTTCATGGTGGTCGGCGCCGGCATTGGTACCGAGCTCGCGATCAACGGCGCCGCCTCGCATGCCTTCGCGCACATCATTTACAAGGCGCTGCTGTTGATGTCGGCCGGCTCGGTATTGTTGATGACCGGCCGGCGCAAGTGCAGCGAACTCGGCGGATTGTTCCAAAGCATGCCGCTGACCTGTATCTGCGGCATCATCGGCGCACTGGCGATCTCGGCATTTCCGTTCACCTCGGGTTTCATCAGCAAATCGATGACCGCCGAAGCGGCCGCCGCCGGACACATGCCGTGGGTATGGCTGGGTCTGGCCGCCGCCTCGGCCGGCGTGTTCCTGCATGCCGGCATCAAATTCCCTTGGTTCGTTTTCTTCCAAAAAGATTCTGGCCTGCGCCCGCCCGATCCACCCTGGAACATGCGATTGGCAATGCTGCTATTCGCCTTCCTGTGCGTCGCCCTCGGCGTGTGGCCCGAACCACTGTACGCGCTGCTACCCTACCCGGTCGACTACGTGCCCTACACCGCATCGCATGTCGTCGCACAACTGCAATTACTACTGTTCTCGGGCTTGGCGTTCTTCGTCATGCTGCCGTGGTTGAAACGCACACTGACCCTCACACTCGACCTCGACTGGTTTTATCGCGTCGCGGGCTATCGGATCGCCAGCGCGATCATCGATGGCACGAGCCACGCCATGGTCTCGGTAAAAAACAGTGTCGCGGCACTCTCAACCCACGGCGCCGGGCGCCTGCACCGTCTGTACAGTTCCAACGGCATCTTCTCCAGCAGCTGGCCGACCGGAAGAATGGTGCTGTGGGTAGCAGTATTCCTTGCGTTGTATTTGTTTGTGAATTATTTCGGTGGGCGGTGATCGGGTGACGGCCTGTCTAGTGGTTCGCTTGGGTTATGAAAATGGCCTGCCACGGAGGATACATAGAACAGCATGCTATCAGGCAAAGCGCTTGATGATGGATGGTCGGGTACATCTGCACTGCCGATATCATCAAGTCGATGCCGACTGCAGCCTGCATACCCGTACGGAATAATCTCTTCAAACAAATAAGATATGCGTGCTTTCCGGGTCTCCTTGTTTTCGTATCGTGCGCAATGGTAGGCCATTTTATCCTTGATCAGCCAGGTTGGGTTCATGGTCGTGGGTATCGGTACCGCGCTGGCAGTCAACGGCGCGATAGCGCATGCCTTCAATGACGTGATCTTCAAGGGCCTGCTGTTCCTGTCCATGGGCGCAGTGCTGCATGTGACCGGGCGCATCAATGGTTCGGAGCTGTGGGGGCTCTACAAAACGATGCCCAAAACGGCCGCCTTGTGTATGGTGGGCGCCGCTTCTATCTCCGCCTGTTGATTTGTGCGTTCGGTTTACCCAGATTTGCATTCTTACCTGAGCCTCCTCGAACTCTGATTTACTTAATATCATCTGGCAGATAGAAATAATATGTGGGCCAGATTTCAATGCAAAAGTGGTTCAGTATTCGACGCAAATCAATATGTATCAGGAGACAATGTGCTCTGACACCTTTATCCGCCTTCCCGTGCAGCCAGTTCCCGTTGGCGCCGCTCGGCTTCCTGTTCGCGGGCGTCATCAATCACCTGCATGACTGCTGCCACATCGGCATCAACTGTGCTGCGCTCAAAGTGTCCGGTAAGCTGCGTATCATGCTGGAGATTGCCGCTCTCATAAAGCCCCCAGATTTCCTTGCCGTAGTCGGTTTGCAGTAACTCCGGGGCAAACCGACCGAAATAAATTGCCATATTGTCAACATCCCGTTTCAGCATCATGCCTGCGCTGTTGTTGCCTGCGGCATTGACTGCTTGAGGAAGATCGATAATGACCGGACCTTCCTGATCGACCAACACGTTGAACGGTGACAAGTCGCCATGGACAAGACCCGCGCAGAGCATGCGCACGATCTCGGCAATGATCCGACCGTGATACTCACGCGCCTGTACGCAGGTCAAGGTCAGATCATTGAGTCGCGGGGCGGCAATGCCCTCGTCGTCCGCTATCAGCTCCATCAACAGTACGCCATCAACAAAGCCATAGGGCTTGGGCACACGCACTCCGGCAGCGGCCAAACTATAGAGCGCATT
>CAJQOV010000044.1 GCA_905480065.1 uncultured Gammaproteobacteria bacterium
CGCTCCTACAATCAACTCCCCCCGGCGCCTTGTAGGAGCGGTCATCGACCGCGATTGGCTCTGCGTCGGGAAAACCGTGCCTGCTACGTGCTCAGGATTTCTTGTTGAACAGGTCCGCCAGCCCCGCCAGCGCCTTGTGGGATACCTGCCCGGCGGTGTTCCCGGCATCGCTGTCCTGCGGCGCTACCGCATCCAGGTAACGGGCATGCTCGTTATCGTGACAATACAGGCACAATAATTCCCAGTTACTGCCGTCCGGAGGATTGTAGTCGTGATTATGATCGCGATGGTGCACGGTCAGCTCATGCAGGTTGGCGCGGGTGAATTCGCGCGAGCAGCGCCCGCAAATCCACGGGTACAGCTTTAACGCCTGCTCACGATACCCCTGCTCACGCTGTGCGCGACTGCGTTGTGCGGCGGCAACCACCGCATCCAGCTTGCTGTTGCCACCTTTCGAGTCAGCCGACATAAAACACCCGCTCCCTGAAACACACTGCCGATGAATATACCATTACCTGGCCAGTGCGCTGCACTTCCCCGTCTTGCCGGCGTCAGGGCAAGGCCGCCGGATGGGTAAACACGTAATCATTGTCCTTGACCGGGGTGTGGCAGGCGAAGCACTCCTGTACGAACCCGGCGTTGTCTCCGTAGGGTTTCTGCTCCAGCCCCTTCCAGCGCGCAAATCCCCAGCCGCCGGTGTCGCGGTATTTTGCGGCATCCTTGACCATGAACTCGGCATGCACAAACTCACCCGGCACGGTGGCCGTTGGCCAGGCGGCGTGGGCAGCATCCTTCCACACCAGCTTGGCGAGAATAGTCCCATCCGGCCATGGCCTGGTGTGACCGGCGCGCGCGGCGGCCACCGCCGCCTCATTGCCCAGGATCACGCGCAGCGTGTTGTTGTCACCGCGATGCGAGGACCCGATCATGCGCCAGTCCTGGTAGTATTGCGGCAGTTCGATGCCGTTTGGCGCCGGGGCCACATCAGCGGCCCGTGCAGCCACCGCAATGACAATGATAACCATGGATAGCAGCAGTCTGTTCATTCCCGTTCTCCTGGTTCGTGGTAGCTGTTCAGGCGTCGAACTGTACCGACAGCAGCGAAATCGAACCGCCCTCGATACCCCGGCACAGTATACGCGCAGCGCCGGCACTGGCGCCGAGCACATACAGCAGTGGTAGATAATGCTCCGCTGTCGGTATCCCGTTCAAGACATCCTCACCCAGTTGTTTATAGTCCACCAGCGCGGAATGCGCGCCGGCCTGCAGCAAATCCAGCAGCTGTTGCTCGGCGCGCAGCGCCCAGTCCTGTGGCGGCGGGTCACCCCGTGCATAGCGGCCAAGGTTATGTACCAGCCCGCCACTGCCGGCAATCAACACCCCCTGAGCGCGCAACGGCGCCAGACGTTGCCCCAGTTCATAATGGAATGAAGCCGGTTGCGTGGCGTCGATCGAAAGCTGCAGCACCGGGATATCCGCGCGAGGAAACACATGGCACAACACCGACCAGCTGCCATGATCCAGCCCCCAGGACGCATCCGGAGTGACCACGACCGGCTCCAGCAGTTGCTGTATCCGCGCTGCCAGTTCGGGCGCGCCCGGGGCGGGGTAGCTGAAGCGGTGCAGGGCGGGCGGAAAACCGCTGAAATCATGAATGGTGCGCGGTAGCGGCATGGCGGTGACCTGTGTTGCCCGCGTGTACCAGTGAGCGGAGATGCAGAGTACCGCGACCGGCCTGCGGTTCATGCGGCCGAATTCGCGCCAGGCCCGGGTGCAGGGGTTGTCCTGTATCGCATTGAGCGGGCTACCGTGCCCGAAAAAGACCACCGGCATCATGCTGGAATCCCTGCAGAGAAATCGGTTGCGACTCACACTACCATCGTTACTCGCACGCTGTACAGGTTTGCTCCGGTGTGCGCATCAATGGCAGCGAACGCCAGCCATAATCGCGGTCGATGACCGCTCCTACAGGATTTTTATGTGAATGTAGGAGCGCTTGGCAAGCGCGATACGAACCTCACCGGATCGATCGTGCCTGGCGCCTCACTCCGGCAGCTTTTTACGCAGTTGTACCGGCGCCTGCATTTTCCGGCGCATGCGCAGGTTAAGCATCTCGACCGCCACCGAAAAGGCCATGGAAAAATAGATATAGCCCTTGGGCACATGCATGTCGAAGCCATCGGCGATCAGGGTGACGCCGACCAGGATCAGGAATGACAGCGCCAGTATCTTGATGGTCGGATGCTCGTCAACGAAATCGCTGATCGATTTCGCAGCAAACAACATCACCCCGACCGCGACGATAATGGCGATGGCCATGATCGAAACATGCTGCGCAAGTCCCACCGCGGTGATAACCGAGTCGAGCGAAAACACGATATCGAGGATCGCAATCTGCACCAGCACCGCGCCCATACTGGCAGCCATCACGGTACGCATCGATCCCGTCTCGCCTTCCAGGCTATTGTGGATCTCGTGCGTGGCCTTGGCCAGCAGGAACAAACCGCCGCCGATCAGGATCAGGTCACGACCGGAAATCGGCTCGCCCAGCACGCTGAACCACGGGTCGGTCAGGGACACCACCCACACGATGGAAAACAGCAGCGCCAGCCGCGTCAGCATCGCCAGCGCCAGTCCGGCGTTGCGTGCAAAATTGCGTTGCCGTTCCGGCAGGCGGCCAACCAGGATAGAAATGAAGATGATGTTGTCGATGCCGAGTACGATCTCCAGCGCGGTCAGCGTCGCCAGCGCAATCCATGCCTCGGGACTGTACAGCCATTCAAACATGTCGTGCTCCGGTGAATGTCAGGCAATCATTCTATAGCATTGCTGAGAGCGAAACAGCCTTCATCGTGCATAAATAGCTGCCGACAAAAGGTGGCATGGACTCGCCGTATTGACTTGATGGAATGCAAATCGCAGCTGCGATAACCTGCCGCCATGAAAGAGCAGGGCTCCTGCGGGCGCGTCTTTTGCGCAGGAGCGGACGTTGCCCGCGAACCAGGCTGCCACGTCGTTCGCGCATTCCCGCGCTGCTACGACAACTTGTCACGCCTGCAGAAATATTCGCGCGTTCCCGTGCTCCTGCGCCAGTCAGGTTTGCGCGAGGACGACCCGTTGCGGCGTCTCCGGGCTGCATTCCCGGAAAATCCGCGCATGGCATTTGTCGCAGATCGACTTGTCCAGCTTGCGGAAAATTTTCCGGATGGCGTCGGTCTTGGAATCGAAGAAATGATCATTGCCGATCTGCTGCACAAAGCAGGACTTCGCCGCAAACTCGTAGACCGTGGATTTCATGCCGACGAAATACAGGCCGCCGCCCTGCCTGACCAGGCCCCTGTTCTCGGCAACCAGCGCCTCGGCACCCGCCAGGTCGATAAAATTGATTCCCGACGCCACGATCAGGATGTGCTTGATGCCTTCCTGGTCGATGATCTGCGCAAGCCGTTTCTGGATATGGTTGATCGAGCCAAAATAAATCGACATATCGATGCGAATGATCTTCAGCTGCGGACACTGGTACAGCGGTTTCTTCTCGATGTTAACGAGCTTGCGCTCCGGCGTATTGTCAACGGACAGCGTCGGGATTTGCGGGCTGGAGGTCTTCGCCAGAAACAGCACCAGCGACAACAGCACACCCAGGTAGATGGCAAACTCCAGCTCGAGAAACAGCGTGGCGCCAAAGGTCGTCAGCAGTATCGATGATTCGGACTTGCTGAAGCTGAAGACTTGCCGGATGTGATGAAAATCGACCAGGTTGTAGGCCACCAGCAGGATCACGCCACCCATCGCCGCGATCGGCAGATAAGCGGTCAGCGGCGCAATCAGCAATACGATCAGCACCAGGGACAGCGCCGCGAAAATCGCTGACAGCGGGGTTTTCGCGCCGGCCGCATAATTGACCCCGGAGCGGGTAAACGAGCCGGAACCGGCATAGCTGGAGAAAAAACTGCCGACCATGTTGGACAGGCCCTGCCCGATAAACTCCTGGTTGGCATTGATGCGCTGATTCGATTTGGTCGCCACGGCGCGACTGATCGACACCGCCTCGATCAAGCCCAGCAGTGCGACGGCAAATGCCTCCGGCGCTAGCATACGCATGGTTTTATAGGAAAATTCCGGGCTCGACAGCGGTGGCAGCTGCGCCGGAATCTCGCCGACCAGCTTGATGGCATCGGTGTAATTTCTGAAGATCAGCGCCAGCACACTGCCTACCACCATGCCGACCAGCAGGTTGGGCAACTTCGGCAGGTATTTTTTCGCGACAATCGCAGCGCCCAGCGTTGCCATGGCGATCGCCAGCAAATACCCGTTCAGACTGCCAGCGTGCTGGAGCAGGTCGGCCCAGGTATGCAGGAACGACTCGCCCTTCGGGACGTAAATTCCGGTGATATGATTCATCTGGCTGGTGGCAATCAGGATCGCGGCGCCGGCGGTAAAACCGATCACTACCGTGTGCGAAACGAAATTGACCAGCACCCCCATCCGCGCGATGCCGAATACCAGCTGATAAATACCCGCCAGAAAGGTGAGCGTCAGCGCCAGCGACACAAATTCGGGACTGCCGGGTGTTGCATGGTGGCTGATGGTAGAAAACACCACGATGGAAATCGCCGTGGTCGGCCCGGATACCAGGTGCAGCGAAGATCCGAACAGGGCGGCGATAATCGGTGTCACCATCGCCGTGTACAGGCCGTATTCGGGCGGCAGGCCGGCAATCGTGGCGAAGGCGACGCCTTGTGGCAGCACGATAACCGCACCGGTCAAACCGGCAATCAGGTCGGCCTTGAGCGAGTCCCGGGTAACCAGCTTGAGCCAGCCCAGAAAGGGGAAAATCGACTTTAATTCCACAACAACTCCATGCGGGGATTACGCATGCGCCATGACATCAATCCGGGACAGTGGTATGCCAGCCTGGCCTGGTGGCGGAAGAACTACGGCGCGGCAATGATATAACAACAGAAATCGGTTTCGGTAGCGAATTCCCGGTAAATCGATACCCATGCGTCGATTGCCGCGGGCAGCCGGTATCCGGCTGCCCGCACAGCACGGTTATACACCGGCTGGGCCGCGTTCTCGTATCTCCCGGGCGCGCGCGCTAAG
>CAJQOV010000045.1 GCA_905480065.1 uncultured Gammaproteobacteria bacterium
CGGTACGTGCCTGCATAACTGAT
The DNA here is from genome assembly GCA_905480065.1 of uncultured Gammaproteobacteria bacterium. Taxonomy (GTDB): domain Bacteria; phylum Pseudomonadota; class Gammaproteobacteria; order UBA9214; family UBA9214; genus UBA9214. Next base: position 24 of record CAJQOV010000045.1, read on the forward strand.
CTGCCGCAGGATTACCGTTGGTCAAGTTATCACCATAATGCGCTGGGCAAAGCAGATCCCATGCTCAGTCCACATGCCCTGTATCAAGCTCTTGGCATCGGGCCTGCGGAGCGGCAGGGAATTTCAAGTACTCTGACCCCTTGAATTACTCTGAATTCCTGAGCAGTCGACAGGCTAATCTTCAAGTACTCTGACCCCTTGAATCATTGAATCACAACAAACCCGCCACCGCATCGAGCAACTGGGACAGGTTGCTGACCGCGATCACCTCCAGCTCGCGGATGGCTTTCTTGGGCTGGTTTGCAGTGGGGATGATCGCCTGCCGGAAGCCATGCTTGGCAGCCTCGTGCAGACGACCCTGGCCATTGGGTACCGGACGCAATTCACCGGACAGGCCGACCTCGCCGAATACGATCAGGTGTTCCGGCAACGGCTTGTTGCGGTAACTGGACATCACGGCCAGCAGTACCGCCAGGTCGGCCGCGGTCTCGCTGACACGTACGCCACCCACCACGTTCACAAACACGTCCTGGTCGCCGAGCGCCAGCCCGCCATGACGGTGCAACACGGCCAGCAGCATCGACAGGCGATTCTGTTCCAGGCCCAGCGTCACGCGCCGGGGATTACCGAGCTGACTGTCATCGACCAGCGCCTGTACCTCGACCAGCAACGGGCGTGTCCCTTCCCAGGTCACCATCACCACGCTGCCCGGCACGGCCTGCTCGTGACGTGACAGGAAGATGGCGGACGGATTGTGTACCTCTTTCAGGCCGCCCTCGGTCATCGCGAACACGCCCAGCTCGTTGACCGCGCCGAAGCGGTTCTTGATGGCCCGCAGGATGCGAAAGCGGTCGCCCGGATCGCCTTCGAAATACAGTACCGTATCGACCATGTGCTCGAGCACGCGCGGGCCGGCCAGCGCGCCTTCCTTGGTGACGTGACCCACCAGGAACATGGCCGTGCCGGTCTGCTTGGCAAAGCGCACCAGTTGTGCGGCGCTCTCGCGCACCTGCGCCACCGAGCCGGGTGCCGACTGCAGGGTTTCCGTGTACAGGGTTTGAATGGAATCGAGCACCATCACCTGCGGGCGTTCTTTTGCGGCAATGGCGAGGATCTGCTCTACCGAGGTTTCGGACAGCAGGCGCAGCTCACCACCCTCGATGCCGAGCCGGGAGGCACGCAGTGCCACCTGTTGCGGCGATTCTTCACCGGTGACGTACAGCGAGGTCAGGGTGCCGGACAGCGTCGCCAGTGCCTGCAGCAGCAGCGTGGACTTGCCAATACCGGGATCGCCGCCGATCAGCACCACGGAACCGGGCACCAGTCCTCCACCCAGCACGCGATCGAGCTCTTCCAGACCGACCGAGTTGCGCACCTGCCCTTGCGGCCGCACCGAGGACAGGGTCACGACCTGTGCAGCTATCCCGCCGGCATAGCCGGCATAACGCTGGCCGCCGGCGGCTTTTATGGCCGTGACTTCACTGAGCGTGTTCCAGCCACCGCATTCTCCACACTGCCCGGCCCATTGCCCGGTGCGGGCACCGCAGGCACTGCAGCTGTAGGTGATTTTCGGTTTTGCCATGGGTTGCAAGAGTAACCGGAACGCCATGCCGCGTCACCCGCCTTTGCCCGACAGGAACGTATCGGCAATACCCTCGTCGTCATGCCAGCCGCCGGCACACAGGCGCTAACCGGCGCCTGCCCCGGCGAATGGCCAACGCTGGATCAGGTATATTCGTAGCACACGCGGCGATTCACGCCGCACAGCAATTCGTAGGCAAGGGTGCCGGATCGTCGCGCGATCTCGTCCACCGGTAATGCGTCTCCCCACAGGATGACTTCATCACCGGGCTGTGCATCCGAATTGACCCCAAGATCGACACACAGCATGTCCATGGAAACGCGGCCGGCCAGCGCAGCCCGCTTTTCATTGACCAGCACCGGCGTGCCACTCACGGCATGGCGCGGATAACCGTCGCCGTAACCCATGGCAACCACGCCGATGCGCGTATCCTGCTCACATACCCAGGCAGCGCCATAGCCGATGGCAGCGCCCTTGTGACGTGCATGCACGGCAATCAGCTCACTGCGCAGTGTCATCACGGGTTTAAGGTCAAGCTCGGCGGCGCTGCGATCGGCAAACGGCGAACTTCCATACAGCATGATCCCGGGGCGCACCCAGTCGGCGTGGGTATCCGGCCAGGCCAGTATCGCCGCCGAGTTTGCCAGCGAGCGTTGTTCGGTTACGCCCTGCGTTATGTCATTGAAACAGGCCAGCTGTGTGCCGGTCGCGGCAGAGCCGGGTTCATCCGCACAGGCGAAATGAGTCATGTAGCGCAGCGTCCCTGCTCCCGCCAGCGCGCTCAGGCGCTGCGCAATGGCCGGTACTTCCTGCGCTGCAAAACCAAGCCGGTGCATACCGGTGTCGACCTTCAGCCAGCAATCCACCTTGCGGGTCAGCCGGGCCCGCTCCAGCAGCTCGACCTGGTGCAGCGCATGCACCACGACATCCAGGTGGTAACCGCACACCAGCGCAATATCCGCGCTGCTGAACGTGCCTTCCAGCAGCACGATGCGGCTCTCGCAACCGGCCTCGCGCAGGCCGATGGCCTCGTCCAGCCCGACCACGCCAAACGCGTCGGCCGCGGCCAGTGCCTGGGCCACCTGCACCAGACCGTGTCCGTAGGCGTTGGCCTTGATAATGGCCATCACCCGGCTGTTGGGTGCGGCCTGTGTTACGCGGGAAAAATTGTGCTGGAGGTTAGCGAGGTTGATCTGCGCACGGGCGGGACGCGTCATTCAAAATCACCGCCGCCGTAATAGCTGTCGCGGGCGCAATTCTCGAAGCGGGTAAACTGACCACGGAAAGTCAGCATCACCTTGCCGATCGGTCCGTTACGCTGTTTGCCGATAATGATCTCGGCCAGCCCTTTCTGCGGGCTGTCCTCGTGATAAACCTCGTCACGGTAGATAAACATGATCACGTCGGCGTCCTGCTCGATGGCGCCGGATTCGCGCAGGTCCGACATCACCGGGCGCCGGTCGGCGCGCTGTTCCAGGCTGCGGTTGAGCTGCGACAGCGCAATCACCGGCACTTCCAGTTCCTTGGCCAGCGCCTTCAGGTTACGCGAGATTTCGGAGATCTCGGTGGCGCGGTTTTCCTTGGTATTGCTCACCTGCATCAACTGCAGGTAATCGATCACGATCAGGCCGAGGTTATGCTCACGCTTGAGGCGGCGCGCACGGGCACGCAATTCAATCGGGGTCAGTGCCGGCGTGTCGTCGATGAAAATCGGTGCGGAGTCGAGCAGGCTGACCGCCTAGGTCAGCCGTGGCCAGTCATCGTCTTCCAGCTTGCCGGTCCGGATCTTGTGCTGGTCGATATGGCCCAGCGAGGACATCATGCGCAGCGCCAGGTGCTCGCCCGGCATTTCCATACTGAAGATGGCCACCGGCACCTGGTGCTTGATCGCGGCATTCTCGGCAAAATTCACCGCCAGCGTGGTCTTGCCCATCGATGGCCGCCCGGCGACGATGATGAGGTCGGAAGGCTGCAGGCCTGCCGTCATGTTATCGAGGTCAGCGAACCCGGTAGACACACCGGTGATGGCGTCGTCCTGCTGGAACAGCATATCGATGCGGTCGACTGCGGCCGCCAGCAGCGAACGAATGTTACGGAAGCCGCGCTTGCCGCGCTTGCCCTGCTCGGCGATTTCAAACACCAGCTTTTCGGCATTGTCCAGCAAGGCGCCGGAATCCCGGCCATCGGGCACGAAACCACTGTTGGCGATCTGGTTGCCCACACTGATCAGCTGGCGCATCACGGAATTCTCGCGCACGATGTCGGCGTAGGCCTTGATGTTCGCGGCACTTGGTGTGTTTTGTGCCAGTGCGCCCAGGGCGGTCAAACCACCCACATCATTCAGCAGGCGGTTCTGCTCCAGCCATTCCGAAAGGGTCACTGCGTCCAGCGGCTGGTTTTGCTCGGCCAGCTGGGCGATTGCGCGGAAGATCAGGCGGTGATCGCGGCGGTAGAAGTCTTCTTCACTGACCGTGTCGGCGACGGTGTCCCAGGCACTGTTGTCGAGCATCAGCCCGCCCAGTACGGCCTGCTCGGCCTGCTGGGAATGTGGCGGCACCTTGAGCCCGCCGGAGTCGGCTTGCAGGATGTCTGCGGAACGGAGTGATTCGGCCATTACTTAGTTTATTTGGTGAATGTGATTGCGCCAACCCGAGAGACTAGATATCACAAACCGGTGAACAGCACACCATTGCACATGTGCACATTTTATGCGTTCCAGCGATTAGTGAATAAAGGTGGTACCGGCTTGCGCCGGCACCTGATTTTGTTTCTGTTGGGTTACAACGTGTTGCAGTGTGTTCTGCTGAACCGTTTTATTTTTCTGCAGTAATTGTCAGTTTAATGGTTGCATTCACGTCGCTGTGCAGATGCAACTGCACGGCATACTCGCCAACCTGGCGGAACACACCCATGGGCAGGCGTACTTCGTGACGTTCGACACGGACGCCAGCGGCGGTGATTGCAGCCGCGATATCGCCGGTACCGACCGAGCCGAACAGCTTGCCTTCGTCACCGGCCTTGGCGGCAATCGTGATCTGCATATCAGCCAGGCTTTCACGCCGCGCCTCGGCGGCAGCCATCGTTTCTGCCGCAGCCTTTTCCAGTTCGGCACGCATGGCCTCGAAGGCAGCAACATTCTCCGCCGTAGCGGGCTTCGCCTTGCCCTTGGGTACCAGGTAATTTCTGCCGTAGCCCGGCTTTACCCTGACCTTGTCGCCCATGGCGCCCAAGTTACTGATCTTTTCAAGCAGGATGATTTCCATTGCCAAAACCTCTTCTGTTACATGTCTTTATTGCGGTTCGATCCGCGCCGCGCCAGGCGTCGGCGAAAATCGATCCAGGTATCCATCAGTCCACCGCCGGCCAGCAGCAATGCCGCCTGCGGTAGCAGAGTCAGCAGCACGTAGACCAGGATGATCCACACATTGCCGCGGCCGGTCTGCTTTACCAGGCTGTGTATCACGGCCAGCCCCGCCAGCAGATACGGCACCAGCATCACCATGGCGAGCTGGGTTGCCAGTCCAGCGCCCTTGCCGCTGGTCAGCTGGGCAAACAACATCATGCCAAGTGTCAGCAGCCCGTACGCGGTACCGAGGCGGAGCTCGCAAAATTCCTCGCGGAATGCACCGGGGCGTACCAGCGCGGATTGCCACCAGCGCGCCAGCAGCAGGCTGCCGACCACGCCCACCAGCAGCGAGGACACCAGCATGCCGGTCATCAGCGCGGCAATCTCCTGTAACAGGACAGCGTCGCTGAAGCGCTCCGCGGTGACGCCGTTCTGCTCCAGCAGGCTGACTACCTGCTGCAGCCGCTCGATCCACCATGCAACCGGATCACCGAAATAACCATAAATCGTCAGCAAGGCACAACAGCCAAACAGGGCCATCGCCTTTAATGCATGACCCAGGTTACGGGTCTGCTGCAATACCGCCGCCGTCATCCATGCCGGCACCCACAACACCAGTATCAGCAGCAGCAACTGCATCGCAACCATGTGCTGCCCGGTCAGTTCGAACAGCAACAGCATGGCGGTAGTCGCCAGCAACAATACCTGCAGACCGGCCATAACGCCGATATGCAATGTCACCAGCGCCAGCGCAGCGGCAGCGAGGTAGACCAGCAGTGTGGTTACCGGCGGCAGCAGATAGGTCGCTGCACCGGACAGTGCCACCACCTGCACAGCCTGCCAGCGGCCCCTGACAATATATTCAGCCAGCCTTTTCATACATTATTGGCCGGCACTACCAGGTAATTCCCGTGTCAGGACCTAGTGTGCATCTGTGTACGGCAGCAGGGACAGGAACCGTGCGCGCTTGATCGCGGTGGACAGCTGGCGCTGGTACTTGGCCTTGGTGCCGGTGATACGGCTGGGCACGATCTTGCCGGTCTCGGTAACGTACTGCTTCAGGACGGCGAGATCCTTGTAATCAATTTCCTTGGTGGCTTCTGCGGTGAAGCGGCAGAACTTGCGGCGGCGGAAAAAACGGGCCATGACGATTCCTCTCGATTAATTGGGTACCAGGTGATCAGGATGCGACAGCTTCGTCGGAGTCTGACTCATCGGCAGCCTCGTCATCCGTATCATCCGCGTCATTCTCGATATCGGAACCGGAATCACGGGTATCACGCTCACGTCGCTCTTCCGGCTTCTTGGCCAGCAGCGACTGCTCGGTAACTGCCTCTTTGCGGTTGATCACCAGGTTGCGGATCACGGCATCGTTGAAGCGGAAGGAACTGTTCAGTTCTTCCAGCACGGGCGTGCTGCACTCGATATTCATCAGCACGTAGTGTGCCTTGTGCAGTTTCTGTATCGGATAGGCCAGCTGGCGTCGACCCCAGTCTTCCAGGCGGTGAATCTTGCCGCCATCGCTCTCGATCGTCGTGCGATAGCGTTCGATCATGGCAGGCACCTGCTCGCTCTGGTCAGGGTGGACCAGAAACACGATTTCATAATGTCTCATCAAAGACCCCTTGTGGATTGGCAGCCTGCAGTCGCGCCGCAGGCAAGGAGTTAAATATCAGGTTGTTAGAGGCCGCGCATGGTACGCCAGGCCAGTCATGATTGCAATAACCCGCGCTGGCGGCGCGCCTCGAACAACAACACCCCCGTCGCCACCGAAACATTCAGGCTTGCCACGCTGCCGGCCATCGGGATAGACACCAGGTGATCGCACAAATCGCGTGTCAGCCGGCGCAGTCCGCTGCCCTCGCTGCCCAGCACCAGCGCAACCGGGCCTTGCAGATCACTGTGATACAGGTCCTGCGTAGCATCACCGGCAGCACCGTAGAGCCAGATACCGGCTTGCTTGAGACTGCGCAGGGTGCGCGCCAGGTTGGTCACGGTAAATACCGGCATGGTCTGCACCGCACCGCAAGCAACCTTATGCACTACCGGGGTAATGCCGGCGGCGCGATCCCTGGGGAGGATCACGGCATGAACACCCGCCGCGTCGGCACTGCGCAGGCAGGCGCCGAGGTTGTGCGGGTCCTGCACCCCATCCAGCACCAGCAGCAACGCCGGCTCGGTCAGCGCCGCCAGCAGCGCCGGCAATGCCGCCTCGGGCAGTTCACAGGTGCCGCCGGCAACCTGCGCCAGCACCCCCTGGTGGTTCTTGCCCGGCAGCAGCTGGTCGAGTTCCTTG
>CAJQOV010000046.1 GCA_905480065.1 uncultured Gammaproteobacteria bacterium
CCTGCGCTTGGCGCTTTCGAGCGCATGCCAGTGTTTGAGGTTCTGTGGCTTGTCGAGATTGGGAATGGTCTTGTTCAGGCGGCATGCCCGGCACCAGTCCTGTCCATCTGTATCGTGCACCAGCCAGTTGCAGACATGATACACGGTGGTATTGCGGCACATCCGGTAGCGCGTTCCGTCGGCCGCGCGCCAGCGTTCGTCACCCCCGGGTTCCAGGCTCAACAGGGACAGGCGGTCCGGATCGAAACCCAGTGCGCGTCCACAATTCATGCACTCGGTATTTTCAAAATAGACGGTTGAACCACACTGGCAGGTAAAATTATGCAAAGCGCACCACTTTTCCTCTGGTTTGGCGAAGCCCGCTTCAGTATAGGTGTTCGCGGGGTATTCCCCTAGCGGGAGCTAATGCAGGGCTGTACACCACCAGCAGCGGCTGCAACCATCATGCGTGCGCGGGGTGATGCGCGGCAGACAATAATTATACATATATATCAAATACTTAAATCGGTGCGTCGGAGGATGCGTGATGCGGCAGGATTTTGCCGCTATGATCCGGGGACCGGGAGACGAACCAGATCATGAACCTGCCCAAGCTTACCGTCGCGTTTGATACCAGTGCCGAGCCGCTGCGCAAGCGTGTGCCTTCGCACGACGAGCACGGCAAGCCGCTTAGTGATTTCATGATGTTGATACCCGGTCTGCGCGACAAGCCGAAGCACCTGGTCGATGCCGCAATCCAGGATGTACATATCGCGCTGACGCATTTCAGTCACGCGGTGGTGTTCGCGGAGTTCAATCTGAAACTGAACCTGCTGTGGGTGTCGATCCGTCCGATCCAGGGCATCCGTTTCGAGATCGCATCGGCCATCCAGCGTCACGTGCCCGAGGCGAAACTGGTTTCCCACATCTGATCAGGAAGGCCGGGATGCCCCCCCAGCGCTTGATGCATACTGAGGCAGCTCTGATTAATTCATCATGCTGGCGCAGACCAGCATCCAGTTTATTGAAAACTCTGGATCCCGGCCTGCACCGGGATGACGAAAATGAATTATCGAAAGGTTCCCTGATATGATCGTGTTACGAGTGGGCAGTAACCTCGTGATGCCGGGTACAACAATTTCCAAATCCTGTGTCCACGGAACCGGGGTTAGCTGACATGATCACCTCACAGGTTGCCGTTCCGGTATTGCAGGGCTTGTCCGGCGCGCTGGTCGGTGGTGTGCTGTTTTACCTGCTGGCTTCGTTGCTGACGCGGCGCTGGATACGCATCAATGGCTATGAGCTCGCGCTGTCGATGGCGGTGGCATTCCTGGTGGCGATTGTCTGCGAGGTATACCTGGGCAAGCTGTACTTTCTGTTTGCCGGCAAGCCGCTCTGGCAGTATCGCGTGTGGCCGATTCACGATGGCTATACCTCGGCTGTGAACTTCATTGTCTGGCCGGTCTATGGCTACTATTTCTACCTGCTGCACCAGGTATTGCATGCGTATCGCATTCGAATCCGGCCCAACTGGCTGAAGGGCGTTGCCTCGGGCATCGATGGTCCGTTGCTGGAAATTCTCGCCAACGGGTTTTTCCTGCTGTTCTACGGCACCTTCTATTTCTACTACCTGCCGAATGACTTGCGCCACTACACCTCGCTGCAGGTAGTGCCCCTGTACATCGTGATGGGCATCATTCTTGCGCTGGTGCTGGATTATTTTGCCGGACGGCCGCCGCGCTGGAGCTATCCGGCCGCTTTTTACCTGGCCGGTGTGGGGTTCGTGCTGTTGGGATAAGCTGGCAGGAGTGCCGGCCACTGGCAGAACATGCGCGCTTGCAAGGCGCTGCTGCCCCAATCTGCTAGGCTGTCTGCGCGAAATACAGGGCGAGAAAATCATCGAAGGACCGGGTTTCCGAGTCTTCCAGTGCCTGCTGCTCGGCCAGCGACTGCGCCACTTTCTGTTCGAATGCCTGCGTTTGTTCCCGCTCTTGCGGGAGCGCAAGCAGGTACTGCCGGTGCTGCAGTGACAGGTGCCTGGCGAAGTGAAAATAGCCTTCTCCATTCTCGTGCATCTCGCGCAGCACGCGCGCCGAATAGGTGAGTTCCGGGTCGTCGATTGCCCGGACCTGTTCGTGCAGTGCATCCTGGTAGGGTGTGCCTTGCCGGCCGCGGTCGAACGACTCGGCAAGCCCGCTCATGGCGGCGCAGATCGCGCCGGCCCATTCCCGCATGCCCAGCGTGGTGCCGTTGCGCTGCAGGGTCAGCCCGGGCTCCCGCCCACGGTAGCAGACGGCGTCCAGGTTGGCGTCGATCTCGAGCCGTTCCAGCGCGCTCAATACCGGGCTGTCGTTCAGCAGGCAAAATGCCATGAAGGTTTCCAGGAAGCGGCACTGGGTTTCGTTGATGCCGCGCGGGTCGAACGGGTTGATGTCCAGCGAGCGCAATTCAATATAGCGCACGCCGCGCCGCGCCAGTGCATGGGTGGGCTTTTCATTCGGTTTCGGCAGCTGCTTGGGACGCACCGAACTGTAGTATTCATTCTCGATCTGCAGCAGGTTGGCATTCAGCTGGCGGTATTCGCCATCCACCTTTACGCCGATCTCGGCATAACGCGCGCAGGGCGTGGATATCGCGTGGGTGAGGCTTGCCACATAGGACGCCAGGCTGTCGTAGCTGGCCTTGAAGCCCAGCTCGGCCTCGCGCGAGTTCTGGTAGCCGATATCGCACATGCGTAACGACGTTGCGTGCGGGCTGAAATAGCTGTTTTCGTTATATTCCAGCAGGCGACCGGGCACCCCGTTGAGAAACGACTTGCAGATCGCCGGTGAGGCACCGAACAGATACGGCACCAGCCAGCCATGGCGCAGCAAATTGCGGATGGTGCCGAAATACCGCTCGTTGATGAATTCCCGCAACGGGCGCCGGTCCTGTGCCAGCCGTTGCAGCTGCGGCCAGAGTGCGTCCGGAAACGAGTAGTTGAAATGGGTGCCGGCGATCACCTGCATAATCTTGCCATAGCGGTGCCCCAGGCCGCGCCGGTAGACGGTTTTCATCAGGCCGAGGTTGGAGCGGCCATATTGTGCGATCGGGATGCCGGCCTCGCCCTTGACCACGCAGGGCATGCTGGCCGACCACAGCAGTTCGTCGTTGATACGGTGGTAGACGAACTGCTGCAGCTGTTGCAGGAAATCCAGCGCCGCCTGCGAGTCCGGGAACGGGGGAGTGATCAGTTCCAGCAACGCCTCCGAGTAATCTGTGGTAATCCACGGGTGCTTGAGCGCCGAGCCCAGCACGGCCGGGTGCGGGGTTTGTGCAATATTGCCATCCACGTCCGCCCGCAGGCATTCCTTCTCTATCCCGATCAGCCCGCCGCCCAGCGGTGAGCTGGAGCTGGCTTCCAGCCGGTGCAGTGTGTCGATGGCTTCCTGATACAAGCAGGTAACTCCGTTGGGGGGGGTGACAGGCGGATTCTTTATCGGCTATTGTAGACGCATTGTTCCGGAATATGCGTTATAAGTGCAAGATATGTATTAGATAATTGTACTCAGGTACAGTTTTTCTCCGCCTGGATCTCGCGCAGATGTGCATTTGCCGGCGATCCGCGTAGCATGGGTTATGCTCACTACGGGTACCTGCATAAATACACAAAGGCCAGCTGGGTGGCCATGGGTTTGCCAAATGTCAAAAAAGAACCGGCCACTCAACATCGAGGAACTGAAGACTTCCTGCCAGAACTGCTCATTGTCTGATATGTGCCTGCCGCATGGCATGGATCGTGAGGAGCTTGAACGTCTCGACAGTATCGTGGTTCGCCATCGTCCAATGCAGCCGGGCCAACACCTGTTCCGGCCGGGGGACGCTAGCCATGCGCTGTTTGCCGTGCGCTCCGGTGCCCTGAAATCCTATTGTATTACCGAGGATGGTGAGGAGCAGGTGCTCGGATTTGCACTGCCGGGCGAACTGGCCGGCATGGACGGGCTGGGCGGTAACAGCTACGCCAGTGCCTCGGTTGTGCTCGAGACCTCGAGTATCTGTGAGATGCCGTATGACCGCCTGCAGAGTTTGTGTGTTGATTTGCCGAGCCTGCACAGGCAGTTGATGGGTGTACTGGCGCGCGAGATTACCGCGGACCAGCATATGCTGATGTTGCTTGGCAAGCGCAGCGCCGAGGAACGGCTGGCCTCGTTTTTGCTAAGCCTTTCGACACGCTACCGTACGCGCGGTCTTTCTGCGACCGAGTTCAACCTGCCGATGTCGCGGCAGGATATCGGGAATTACCTGGGCCTGGCGATCGAGACGGTCAGCCGCCTGTTTGCACAGTTCCAGGAAAGAAAGCTGCTGAAGGTGAATCGCCGGCAGGTCCTGATACTGGATCTGGACCAGCTCAGGTCGATGGTTGAATCCTGTGCCAGCAGGGCTGCAGCCGGTCGCTAGACCCCCCTCGATTTGTTCGTCACCGTATGGCCCGGTAACTGCGCCTGCAGGGCGCCAGAAAAAAGCAGGCTGTCGCGGTAGTTTTCTATATCACCTTCGAAAAACGCGTATTACCGTTATTCTGTCGCAGGTAGTGATCGAATATCATGCAGATGTTGCGTACCAGCAAACGGCCGGCCGGCAGGATCTGCAGGTGGTCCTGGTCGAGGTTTAACAGGCCGTCTTGCTGCATCTTCTGCAGCTCGGCAATCTCGCTCTTGAAGTGACTCGAAAAGTTGAAGCGCCACTGCGTTTCGAGGGCGTGGATGTCCAGCTGAAAATGACACATCAGCCGGTTGATGATTTCGCGGCGCAGCAGGTCGTCCGGCTCCAGTTCGATACCGCGTTCGAGAGGCAGGGAACCGGCATCCAGTAACTGGTAATAGGTTTCCAGCGTACGTGCGTTCTGGCAGTAGTTATCGCAGACGCGGCCAATCGCAGACACGCCCATGCCGATGATTTCGCAGTCCCCGCGTGTCGAGTATCCCTGGAAGTTGCGTTGCAGGGTGCCCTGGCGCTGGGCAACGGCAAGCTCGTCGTCCGGCTTGGCGAAGTGGTCCATGCCAATATAGACATAGCCGGACTCGGTGAGCAGTTGAATGGTCTGCTGCAGGATATCGAGCTTCTCGTCCGGGGAAGGCAGGTCGGCCTCGTTGATGCGGCGTTGCGGCTTGAAGCGTTGCGGCAGGTGCGCATAGTTGTAGACCGCGAGCCGGTCCGGTTCGAGCGCGATGGCCTGTTGCAGGGTTTCCGTGAAGGTTTTGACTGTCTGCAGGGGCAGGCCGTACATCAGGTCCATGTTGAGCGAGCGGAAGCCGAGATCGCGAGCCGTTTCCACCGCGCTGCGGGTGATATCGATGCCCTGGATGCGGTTTACCGCCTGCTGGATGTCAGTATTGAAATCCTGCACGCCGAGGCTGATGCGGTTGAAACCGCACTCACGCAGGGTAGCCAGCTTGTCCCGGTCCACCGAACGCGGATCGATCTCGATCGAGTACTCGCCAAGGTCATCTTCGCGCAGGGTGAAATGCCGGCGCGTGACCTCCATCAGTTCGCGGATCTGCGCATTGTCCAGAAATGTCGGGGTGCCACCGCCCCAGTGCAGCTGTTCAACGATGCGGTCACGATCAAACAGACTGGCCTGCAGCGCGATTTCCCGGTACAGGTACTGCAGGTACTGGATGGCGCGATCGTGATTTTTGGTGACCACCTTGTTGCAGGCGCAGTAAAAACACACGGTATCGCAGAACGGTATGTGAAAGTACAGTGACAGCGCCCGCGGGATCAGGTCTTCGTTGCTGTGTTTTGCCCAGCGCCGGTAGTCGGACTCCTGGATGCGCTCGTGAAACTGCGCCACCGTGGGATAGGACGTGTAGCGCGGGCCGCTCTGGTCATAGCGCCTGATCAGGTCGGCATCAAAGATGATGTGCTGGCTCATACCTGTCTGCTTGGTAAGCTGGTGGTGTTAGATGCAGCCATTCTCTATCGTGGAGACCGCCCGCGCGTTGACATGAGTCAATTGAAAACAGGTTTTAGGCCGTCATCGGCTACGCTGCCGGCAGCACCGGAACATGACCTGTAGCCCGGGGGTTGCGCCACATAATCGACGACACCCGACTTGCCGGCGCGCGCAATGGTGTGCTGCTTGATCCAGATCCATGCGCTGTTGGTCATGCTGTCAAAAGTCCCGCAGGCAATGTGCCTGCAGGTTGATCCGTCATGCACTCGATGTCAACAAGCGCCAGCCTGTATACACTGCCAGTAGGACTGGTCCTTGCTACGTTCACACTGGAATGGGGGGGTATTTTTGTGAACAGGATTCTGCGGCGCCGGTGCTTGCCAGCGGCAGGCTGTGAACGATGAAACATAGCGCTCTACCGGTACGCGGCATCAGCGCCGCGGAGGCCGCACGGCGGCTGGTGCTGTACGGTCCCAATCGCATGCTGGAGCCGGGAAAGGCGGGTTTGCTGCAGATCCTTCTCGGCCAGTTGAGGAGTCCGTTCATCTATGTGCTGCTGGCGGCGGCGCTGGTCTCGTTCGGCCTGAACGTGGTCGATGAACTGCGCAAGCTGTGGCATAACCCGGCGCGAGTGGCCGGCCGGGAATTCGAACCGCTGATGTCCCGGCACCACCCATCGAGGTCGCCATGACACCCTGGTTGTTACTCGACACTGCAACCGTGCCAGGCAACGGTGGCGAGCTGCGCCTGTACCGGAGGGGCGATGAGTTTTCGATCAGGATCGCCGGCCGCGGCGAACTGATGA
>CAJQOV010000047.1 GCA_905480065.1 uncultured Gammaproteobacteria bacterium
ATATACTGTATATAATCACAGTATATGAAACATCCTACAAATCCTGCCGGAAACTTCCTACCGCATACATGGCCTCGAGCCATTGTGCTGGTCGACATGAATGCGTTCTTTGCATCAATCGAGCAACGCGACCGCCCGGAATGGCGTGGCCGCCCGGTCGCCATTACCAACGGGCTGAAGGGAACCTGCATTATCACATGCTCCTACGAAGCACGTGCTTATGGCGTCAAAACCGGCATGCGCCTGAAGCAGGCGCGCAGGCTATGTCCGAAGCTAATCCAGTGCCCGGCAGACCCACAACGCTATGCGGCAACCTCCACAGCCATCATGACGGCATTAACGGATATTACCCCCGATATCGAGATATTTTCCGTCGATGAGGCATTCCTTGACATCACCCGCTGCCAGCGACTGCTCGGCAGTCCAGCACACATTGCACAACTGGCCAAGCGCAAGGTATTCGAGGCATCCGGACTGCTGTGTTCAGCGGGCGTCAGCGGCGACAAGACTACCGCCAAGTTTGCCGCGAAGCTGGAGAAACCCGATGGACTGACTATCATCCCGCCATGGGAGGCTGCCACCCGCCTGCAAGATCTACCGGTCACCGCATTGTGCGGCATTGCAGAGGGGATCAGCAGCTTTCTGGCCACCTACGGAGTACACACCTGCGGAGAAGTCGGACAATTGCCGATCAGCGTGCTGGCACGGCGTTTCGGTAACCCGGGACGACGTATCTGGTATATGTGCCAGGGCAAGGATCCGGCTGCCCTGCAAACCGACATACCGGCACCCAGGTCCCTTGGCCACGGGAAGGTTGTGCCTCCGGATACTCGTGACCGCGAGCTGTTGCTGACCTGGCTGCTGCACATGAGTGAAAAGGTTGGCACACGACTGCGCCGTCACCGCCTGCAGGCTACAACTTTTTACATCGGGTTACGTACCCGCCACGGCTGGATTGGTGGCAAGCTGCGCACCCCTCTGCCAACCGATGATGGCCGTGACATTATGTCCCTGTGCCGGCACGTTATCACCGGGTCATGGCATGGCGAAGGAATCCACCAGGTCCAGGTAACCGCACTGGACCCCGTCGATACCGGCAAGCAACTTGAACTATTCCTCGCCGGTAACGAGTCACCGCGCGAAATAAACAGCGTGATGGATGCGGTCAACCAGCGCTACGGAGAGTTGGTACTGGCACCGGCACGCCTGCTCAATCGTTCCAGCATGCCCAATGTGATTGCACCGGCCTGGAAACCCTTCGGGCACCGGCAGACCATCTGAATACATCATGTGCGGTGCCGTCCATTACGCCATAAGCGGCCAGGACTTGCGGGTCAGGTTCACGAACCCAAAGGCGCGACTGCCGGTTATTACGCACAGCAGCAGACCATGCCTGCTCGCGTGGGGACGACGACAGGCGCAGGCAGGGCAGCTGCCGCTGGGAGGCTGGGCACGACTGGACAGCATCTACGCAGGACGCTGGGATCGCTGGTTCCCGGTACCGGTCAAGATTCCGGCCAGCGGCTTCATGGAAAGAGACATCGAAGGCCGCGATCATTGGCACAATCTGACCCGGGGACAGTGGATACAGGGACTGGTGGCGCGCGATCACCATGAACGCCGCATTTATGTGGTCACATTGGAACCGGAACTGACTGATGCCGCATACGAGCGGTGGCCACGCATCATGAGCGGGTAGCAACCCGGTATTGGTGCCCGGGGCCGGAGTCGAACCGGCACGGCCGTGAGGCCGAGGGATTTTAAGTCCCTTGCGTCTACCAATTTCGCCACCCGGGCCAGAGGAACGCCTGCAGATTCTACAGAGACAGGCATGAGATGTGGAGGGAACAAATGGAGGCTGAGGCCGGAATCGAACCGGCGTACACGGCTTTGCAGGCCGCTGCATCACCACTCTGCCACCCAGCCATGGATAGGGTGACGGTCACCCTGACAGACAAAGCCCCGGATACCGGGGCTTCAAAAAAAGTTTGGAGCGGGAAACGAGATTCGAACTCGCACCCCAACCTTGGCAAGGTTGTGCTCTACCAGCTGAGCTATTCCCGCATTTATCAAGCTGACATTCTATAGACTGACCGGATAGAGTCAAGCATCCGGCCCGCCGGAAATGCCGGAATTACCCACCAGTACAGGCCAGGCCGCCCGCAAGTAGATAAACATGGACCACAGGGTCAAAATGGCAGCAACGTACAGCAGCACCACACCGACCTGGTGAGTAGGGAAACCGCCCACCGGGTGCGCATACAGTAGCAGCAGGATTGCAATCATCTGCGCAGTAGTCTTGATCTTGCCAATGATTGACACGGCGACCGTGGCGCGCTCTCCGATCTCGGACATCCATTCGCGCAACGCGGAAATTGCGATCTCGCGACCAATAATCACAGCAACCGGTATGGTAAAAAATACATTGCGATTGGCCTCCACCAGCAACACCAGCGCCACCGCCACCATCAACTTGTCGGCAACCGGATCCAGGAAAGCGCCGAATATGGACTGTTGCCTCAGTCTTCGCGCAAGGAAACCGTCCAGCCAGTCAGTCACGGCCGCAAGGCCGAAGATAGCTGCAGATACCAGTGGCACCCATTCGCCGGGCAAATAAAACACCACCACCAGTACTGGAATCAGAACAATTCTCAACAGGGTCAAGAGATTCGGCAGTGTCCACTTCATCAGTAAATTCCTTGCCGGCTAGTTACCATGAAACGCATCATATATCTGTTGCGCCAGCGTTTGATTGATCCCCTTGACCCGGGCCAGGTCCTCGACTCCGGCACGCGCCACTTCCCTGAGTCCCCCCATCTGCTGCAGCAACAGTTGCCGTCGCTTCGCCCCGATACCCGGGATATTCTCCAGTGGCGA
Source organism: uncultured Gammaproteobacteria bacterium (assembly GCA_905480065.1). GTDB lineage: Bacteria > Pseudomonadota > Gammaproteobacteria > UBA9214 > UBA9214 > UBA9214. Next base: position 2,878 of record CAJQOV010000047.1, read on the forward strand.
ACTGTTGCGACTGCGTGCACGACGCTGGCGATGACCGGTAATGGCAAACCGATGCGCTTCGTCCCGGATTTGCTGAATCAGGTGCAACGCAGGGGTGTCAGGCGGCAACACCAGGGGCCGCCCTCCACCCGGGTGGTGCAGGGTTTCCAGCCCGGGCTTACGCCCCGCCCCCTTGGCCACACCGATAACCCGAACCTCGGATATCTGCAATTCTTCCAGCACCCGGCAGGCCGCAGCAACCTGCCCTTTGCCACCATCAATCAGCAGCAGGTCCGGCAACTGTCCTTCACCTTTACGTAGCCTTGTATAGCGCCGCATCAGTGCCTGCGCCATGGCGGCGTAATCATCACCGGACTGGATATCACGGATATTGAAGCGCCGGTAGTCGGATTTTAGCGGGCCCTCGATCCCAAATACAACGCACGAGGCAACGGTAGATTCCCCGCCGGTATGACTGATATAAAAACACTCGATTCGCGCCGGAGATTCATCCAGGCCCAGCACCTCGACCAGTGATTGCATACGAGCGGCATAGCCCTTGCCGGCGTTCAGTCGAGCATTGAGGGCATGCAACGCATTCTCACTGGCCATTCTGACCCAGCGTGCGCGAGCACCGCGTACCCGCGCTCGCAATGCGATACTCCGCTGTGCATGCCTTGCAAGCAATTCCTGCAGCAGCGCGATGTCAGCAGGCGCATGGCTCAGCAGGATTTCAGCGGGTATCTCCCGGTCGAGATAATACTGGGGGATGAATGCCGCCAGCACCTCCTTCGGCCCTGAATCCAGCGGCAGCCGGGGAAAGAATACGGCATTGCCGAGGTTGCGACCACCCCGCACCAGAAAGACCTGCACACAGGCAACTCCATTACCTGTCGCACAGGCCAGAATATCCGTGTCCCCGTGCTCACCGCTGACGTACTGCTTCTCCTGGATATGGTGCAGGCTGGCGATCTGGTCTCGATAGATAGCGGCCTGCTCGTAGTCCTGCCGCCCTGCCGCCTGTTCCATGCAGCCAACCAGATCATCGATTACCTGGCTGCTCTTTCCCTCCAGAAACAACACCGTTCGCTGTACATCCCGCGCATAGTCCTGCTTGCTGACCAGCCCTACGCAGGGCGCGGTGCATCGCTTGATCTGGTACTGCAGACAGGGCCGGCTACGATTCCGGAAAAAACCGTCTTCACACTGCCTGACCCTGAACAGCTTTTGCAGCAGGTGCAGACTCTCACGCACCGAGCCGGCATTGGGATACGGGCCAAAATACCTTCCGGACGCACGGCGTGCGCCGCGATGCAGGGCAAGGCGCGGAAACTCCTGCCGGTCTGACAAATAGATCCAGGGATAACTTTTGTCATCCCTGAGCAAAACGTTGTAGCGCGGCGCATGCTGTTTGATCAGGTTGCTTTCCAGCAGCAGCGCCTCACCCTCGGTATGCGTTACGGTAATATTGATGTCGGCAATCTGCTCGACCAGCGCCCGGGTTTTTACGCTAAGACCCTTGCTGCGGAAATAACTCGCCACACGTTTTCTGAGATTGCCGGCCTTCCCCACGTACAGGATGGTGCCTTCGGCGTCCAGCATGCGATATACACCGGGCCGTGTTGACAGGGTTTTGAGGAATGCCTTTGCGTCGAACATGTCTGAAAATTTGTGGCTGATCACCCGTAGTCCGGAAGTTATGCTCCAGCGCTATCCAGTAACTGTCTGGCCACGCGGAATACCTCAGCAAACATTTCCGGTGTCAGCCGTCGTGTCTGGGTGTTGTAACGACTGCAGTGATAAGAATCGATCAGGTTAAGTCCGTCGGGCAGCACGTGTCTCCCGGCATGGCTGAATGTATAGGCCGACAGGCGCACTCCCGATGCGCGCAGGATGGCATCGTGTGCCAGCTTGCCAAGCGCCATGACCACCGCCGGCCGCGGCAATTCTGCCAGTTCGGCTTGCAGATAGGCATTACACTGGCGAACCTCATCCAGTATCGGCTTGTTCTGGGGCGGCAGGCATTTCACGGCATTGGTGATCCGGCAGCCTTTCAAGCGCAAATCATCATGCCTGGATAGCGACTCCGGTTGATTGCTGAATCCGAATTCGAAAAGCGTCCGATACAGGAGGATACCGGCATAATCGCCGGTGAAAGGCCGCCCGGTGGCGTTGGCACCATGCATGCCGGGCGCCAGCCCGACGATCAACAGGGGCGCGGCTTCGTCTCCGAAGGCTGCAACTGGCCGCGCATGATAATCGGGATGTTTGCTTGCAACCTGACCGAGAAACCCGGTCAGCCGGGGACATAAACGGCATTCGGGATCAAATTTCGCTGTACTCTTCGCTGACATTCAGGGCTTCGGCATGACCATTGTCCGGGTGTACTCGCAGTATTTCGTGCGCATTGGTGTTGGCAATGTATAGGGTATTGTTACCAAACACCAGTCCGGCCGGCTCATCCAGTGCATGGTCCAGGGCGAGCCGGGATATCTGCTGCGTACTGATGCCAATCCTGCAGACCTGATCATTGTAGGTATCAGCCACCCAGAGCAATTTTTGCGTTTGGTCTATCCCGATAGCCTGTGGAAATTGTAATCGGTATGCCGCATCCGGCACCTGATTTTGTTGCCTGCCATGGACTGCCTTCTCGCCACTGACCAGCGTGGTGACATGGCCTGTTTCGGGGTCTACGCAGCGCACAGACGAGGACATTGCGTCAACACAGTATATCCGGTGTCCACTGATTGCCAGTCCACTCGGTTGCGCAAAACAGGCAACCGCGGGTCCGCCATCGACCAGGCCGGCAGATCCGCAGCCGGACAGCACCTCCAGCCTGTTGTTCAGCAGGGACAGGCACCAGATCTGGTGCATGCCAGCCATGGCAATGAACAGCCTGCCCGCCTGGTGTACCACGTCTGCCGGCGCATTCATCGGCGTGTTTGCCGGCAACGCATTTGCAGCTGGCAGCACATCTGCAGCAGTCCCGTTACCGGCAACGGTGACCACCTCATCGGTTTGCAGATTAATACGCCTTATTGCATGATTTCCGGTATCGGCAACATATAAAAATTCATCGACCACCACCAGGCCATGCGGGCTCCGAAATGCAGCGGAGTCCCCCACACCATCGACAAAACCGCCCTCGGACGCTCCGTATTGACGCACCACGTGGCCGTCCTGAGAAGTAATCAATATGCGGTTATGACCAGTGTCGGATATGTACACGCGATCGCGGGTAATGGCGATCCTGCCGGGGAACAGCAACGAGGATTTCGGTTCCGGGTCCGTTTGTTTCTGCAATGGATGGCTGCCGCTTGCCTGCCGGGCGCCATGCAAGCCGAGTTGATGGTCGATTACCTTTTCCAGACGGGGAAACTTGCCGTTCCCGGTCATGCTACCAACCATGCACCCATCGCGATCAATCAGTACATGTGTGGGCAATGTACTGACTTCAAACAGGCTTGATAGTAGATGGTCCGGGTCATGGACCACTGGAAATCGGATGCCGGCCCGGTTGATAAATTTCCGGATGTGCGTGCGTCGTATTTCAGCGCGGAACAACGGCGCATGCACACAGAGCACCACAAGCTCATCACGATAACGGTAACCCAGCCTGTCAAGTTCGTCCAGCGCCCGAATGCATTGCACCGAACTGCTGCCGGCGAATTCCAGCAACACCAGCCTGCCGCGCAGATCTGCCAGCGATACAGGATTAGCTGTATTGAACCATTCCAGACTGGCGGGTATCTCTGGCGCAAGGTTTCTTGCTGCTGACATGCCTGGCCTCCTGCGCAGGCCAGTCACGGCAAGCGCATTACTAGCAAAACACAGACCGTCCCTTTTTGCCAGCCAGACACCCTGAATGCCTGACAGAGGTCTCAGTTTTTTTCCGGCCAGCGGATACAGGACACAGACAAGCCGGCAACCCCTTTCGGGTTGCCGGCTGCAGGAATCTTGTCAGTGTGAGATGTTTTCGCGAATGAGCCCGTATCGAATGGCAAAGCAGGTAAGCTCGACATCATTGTGCACACCCAGCTTCTCAAACAACCGGTAACGATAGGTACTGGTTGTTTTGGGACTCAGGCACAGCCGGCCGGAAATTTCCTTGTTGGTGGCGCCTCTTACGATCATCAGCATGACCTGCGTTTCACGCTGTGTCAGTCGATCAACCGGGGATTTCTCCCCCTTGTTTACCAGTGTAAGAGCCAGCTTGTGGGCAACCTCCGGTGTAATATACTGCTTGCCGGCATATACCGAGCGAATGGCTTTGATAATCTCGCGAACGTCGCAACCCTTGGTGAGATAGCCAGCCGCACCGGCCTCAAGCAGCCGTGCCGGAAATGGCTCATCATCATGGATACTTACCGCGATAATCTTGATACCAGGCAGTGATCGGGCGATCTTGCGCGTTGCCTCCAGCCCCCCGATGCCCGGCATGCTGATATCCATCAGGATGACGTCCGGTGGTCGCTGCCTTACCTGCGTGATCGCCTGCTCACCGGTTTCGGCTTCGGCTACAACAGCGATCCCGTCAACATCGTTCAACAGCCGCTTGATCCCGTTGCGGACCAGGCCATGGTCATCCACAAGCATTACATTGATCATTTTTCTCCTCCTTCAGATTTAATTCGGCTTGTCTGCCACCGATTGCCATTATTCCATGGCACAGACTAAAGCAAAGCAGGCAGGAGAAAAATCAGACATTTCCTACAAGGCGCGCCCACAGGACACCGTGAAACGGTAGGATTTCTTGCCAGTCAGACCGGCATTCCAAACCAATTCAGTTTCTTATGCAGCTCAACCACGGAGCCGACGATTATGATGGTCGGTGGTTTCACCTGGTGCCGGTCGGCAAGCGTGGGGAGTGAATCCAGCCTCTCGATATAGACCCGCTGATCCGGCGTCGTACCCTGCTGTACCAGCGCTACCGGGGTATCGGGTGCCAGCCCATGGGCAATCAACTGCTGGCTGATGATCGGCAGGCTGTGCATTCCCATATAGAAGACGATGGTCTGCGCAGGCCTGGCCAGTTTTTCCCAGTCCAGGTCCACGCTGCCATCCTTGAGGTGGCCGGTAACAAAGGTACAGGATTGCGCATAGTCGCGATGGGTCAGTGGAATCCCGGCGTAGGAGGCACACCCCGATGCTGCGGTAATGCCGGGCACCACCTGGAACGGAATACCCTCCTGCGCCAGTGTCTCGATCTCTTCCCCGCCGCGCCCGAATATAAACGGGTCCCCCCCCTTCAGCCTGAGCACGCGTTTGCCGTCCCTGGCCAGCCGCACCAGTAACTGGTTGATGCTTTCCTGGCTCAGGGTATGCATGTCGCGCTCCTTGCCAGCGTAGATCATCTCCGCATCCTTGCGCACCATATCCAGCACCGGGCGTGAAACCAGCCGATCGTAGACAACCACATCGGCCTGTTGCATCAGGCGCAACGCACGAAAGGTGATCAGGTCCGGATCACCCGGGCCGGCACCAACCAGGTAAACCTCTCCGCCCGACGTATAACTGGCGCCGGTATCGTCGATTGCCGCCTGGAGAGCCGTGCGTGCCTGCTCCTCCTGTCCGGCGAACAGCAACTCCGACACGCGGCCCTGCAGTACATTTTCCCAGAAATAACGCCGCTGGCCGGGATCGCTGAAACGCTGCTTGACGCGCAAGCGATACTCGTCCACCAGTCGTGCCAGCCGTCCGTAGGCTGCAGGAATGAAACTTTCCAGCCGCGCCCTCAGCAGGCGCGCCAGTACCGGTGAAGCACCACCGGTCGATACCGCAACCTGCACCGGTGAGCGATCGATGATGGAAGGGACAATGAAGCTGCAGAGCCCGGGGTTGTC
>CAJQOV010000048.1 GCA_905480065.1 uncultured Gammaproteobacteria bacterium
CTGCCAGTATGGAAGTCACGTAGGCGACCAGCAGGAAGGGTGAAAATCGTGCCATCAGCGTAGTGAAGGTTTCCGGCGTGAAAATTTCCAGCGAGTAATGAGTGTATCCCAGCAACAGGTAACAGCTGGCAATCAAAAATACTTCCAGCATGGTCATGACCTTGCCGAGGGTGATTGCGCAGGCGATGATGACCAGCAGGTACAGATTGAGTAACGGGCTATCCGAGTGACCGGTATACGACAGGATGACCGTGATAAAGCCGGTCATCGCCCAGGTTTCCATGGCCAGCTTGAGGCGGGTTTCCCAGGCCCGGAAACTGAAATACCGGAACAGCAGGACGAAAGCGCTGTAGCAGACCATGGTCACCACGATGGCATCCGGGTTTTCCAGTGGACCGGTCGGAATGAAGAAATAGAGCATCACCAGGATTAGCAGCAACCACTGCAGTTCAGCGATGCTGCGGGAAAAACTCTTCAGTTCTTCGGATTCGAAACTGTCGTAGATCTGTTCCACGTGTGTTGTCTGGGTCATGGATAGGGGGCCGGTTGTTAACGCTGGTTATATCGACCGGGACAACAGAAATATTAATCTGCCCGGCATGGCCGCTTGCCGGCACCTGGGCAGCCGTGAAACGGCAATCAATAGATTAATAAATAACAAGTTATAACAAAAACTTACATAATATACCTGAGAAACAGAAATATCATTGTTGCCGGCTTGCAAGCGGCGTTTGAAAGACGGACACTTTTGCCATGCCAGCCAGCTTCGTTCACTTGCGCGTTCACACCGAGTATTCCCTGGTCAACGGGACCGTGCGTATCAAACCACTGGTAAAGCAGGTGGCCGATGCGGGCATGCCGGCGGTTGCGGTGACCGACCAGTGCAACCTGTTTTCCATGGTGAAGTTCTATCGCGCCGCCATGGCGCACGGCGTCAAGCCGATTATTGGTGTCGATGTCTGGATTGCCGAGGCGGGTGAAAATGTTGCGCCTTCGAAACTGGTATTGCTGTGCAAGTCGCGCGCCGGTTACCTGAACCTGACCCGGCTGGTGTCACGTTCCTACATCGAGGGACAGCACCGTGGGATGCCGACGATCGAGGCCTGCTGGCTGGATGGCCATTCGGATGGACTGATCGCATTGTCCGGCGGCATGGCAGGAAACATCGGTCGTGCCTTGCTGGCCGGCAAGCCGGGGCTGGCCGCGGAATTACTGGATGAATGGCAGCGCCTGTTCCCGGACAGTTTTTATCTTGAACTGCAACGTACCGGTCGCAGCGGTGAGCAGGAGTACCTGCACAAGGCAGTGACGCTGGCCACGCAGAAAGATGTGCCGGTGGTCGCTACCAACGATGTGCATTTTCTCAAGGCCATGGAATTTGTCGCGCACGAGGCACGCGTATGCATCAACGAGGGCCGCACCCTGGATGATCCGCGCCGTTCCAAGGCATTCAGTGAACAGCAGTACCTGCGCAGCGCAGAGGAAATGCAGGAACTGTTCCGTGATATACCGGAAGCACTCGAAAACACCTTGGAAATAGCCCGTCGCTGCAACCTCGAACTGGAACTGGGCAAGAATTACCTGCCGGATTTCCCGATCCCGGCCGGGGTCAGCATGCAGGAATATTTCCGTATGCAGGCGCAGGAAGGGCTGGAGCATCGTTATGCGCTCATTCTTGCGCAGCAGTCCGGGGATGAAGCGGAGATACGCCGGCGTTATGGCGAGCGACTGGCGCTTGAAATCGACGTAATTCTCGAAATGGGCTTTCCGGGGTACTTCCTGATCGTCGCGGACTTCATCAAGTGGGCCAAGGCGAATGGTATCCCGGTGGGTCCGGGTCGTGGTTCCGGTGCCGGTTCACTGGTGGCCTATGCGCTGACCATCACCGATCTCGATCCGATCCGTTATGACTTGCTGTTCGAACGATTCCTGAACCCGGAACGTGTGTCGATGCCGGATTTCGATGTGGATTTCTGCATGGAAGGTCGCGATCGTGTGATCGACTATGTGGCCGAACGTTATGGCCGGGACAAGGTTTCACAGATCATCACCTACGGTTCGATGGCGGCCAAGGCGGTGGTGCGCGATGTTGGCCGCGTGCTCGGACACCCGTACGGGTTCATCGACCGTATCGCCAAGTTGATCCCGTTCGAGATCGGCATCACGCTGGACAAGGCGCTGGAGCAGGAGCCGATGCTGGCGGAACTGTATGACAGTGACGAAGATGTGCAGGGCGTCATCGATCTCGCACGTTCCCTGGAAGGCCTGTCGCGCAATGCCGGCAAACATGCCGGTGGCGTAGTGATTGCCCCGTCAAAACTGACGGATTTCACGCCGCTGTACTGCGAACAGGGCAGCGAGGGTATCGTCAGTCAGTTCGACAAGGACGACGTGGAAGCAGTCGGGCTGGTCAAGTTCGACTTTCTTGGCCTGCGCACACTCACCATCATCGACTGGGCACTGAAAACCATCAATGCGCAGCGTGCGCGCGAGCAACTGGCGCTGATCGATATCATCACCTTGCCGCTCAATGACGAGGCTGCATTTACGCTGCTCAAGGCATCGGCGACCACCGCGGTGTTCCAGCTGGAATCGTCCGGCATGAAAGACCTGATCCGGCGGCTGCAGCCGGATAGTTTCGAGGATATTGTCGCGCTGGTGGCGCTGTTTCGCCCGGGGCCGTTGCAGTCGGGCATGGTGGATGACTTCATCGCACGCAAGCATGGCGCGAAGATCACCTATCCGCACCCGGAACTGGAGCCGATTCTGAAACCGACTTACGGCATCATCCTCTACCAGGAACAGGTGATGCAGATCGCGCAGGTGCTGGCCGGTTACACGCTGGGCGGGGCAGACATGCTGCGCCGTGCCATGGGCAAGAAGAAGCCCGAGGAAATGGCCAAGCAGCGCGCCATCTTCGTGGATGGTGCGCTGGCACGCGGGGTCGAGGAGGCGGCCGCAACCTATATCTTCGATCTGATGGAGAAGTTTGCCGGTTATGGTTTCAACAAGAGCCACTCCGCCGCCTATGCATTGCTGTCCTACCAGACCGCGTGGCTGAAGGCGCATTATCCGGCGGCGTTCATGGCGGCGGTGCTGTCGGCGGACATGGACAACACCGACAAGGTGGTACACCTGATCGCGGAATGTCGCGACATGAAGCTCAAGGTGGTGCCCCCGGATGTAAATCGCTCTGACTATCAGTTTACCGTGCAGTCTGCGCAGACCATCGTGTACGGACTTGGCGCCATCAAGGGAGCCGGCCGTGCCGCGATCGAGGCGCTGCTGGAAGAACGCGTGGCCTCCGGTAATTTCGCTGACCTGTTTGATTTCTGCCAGCGTATTGACCTGCGCAAGCTGAACCGCCGCGTACTCGATGCGCTGGTGCGGGCCGGTGCGCTGGACTCGATGGGCGAGACGCGTGCCTCGCACCACGCCAATATCGGCCATGCACTGAAAATGGCCGAACAGCGCAGTCGTGACCTGGATACCGGGCAGACCGATCTGTTTGGAGAGAGCGCGGCGGTTGCCGCGCCGCCGCCCGACAAGCAGGTTTTGCCGGAATGGGAAGAGGAGCAACGGCTGCAGGGCGAGATGGATGCGCTGGGCCTGTATCTCACCGGACACCCGATCACACGCTATGCAAAGGAACTGGCACATATCATCAGCGGCAAGCTGGCTGACCTGGAAGGTATCGTAGCCAGCCTGCCGGCGGTGAGTAACCGGCCGGGGCGGCCCGGCAATGGCGAGCGCGCGGTGACCATTGCCGGCCTGGTGATGAATATGCGCATTCGCAAGACCCAGCGCGGTGGCAAGATTGCCTTCCTGACGCTGGACGACAATACTGCGCGGCTCGAGGTGCGGGTGTTTCCGGAAGTGTATGAGCGCTACCAGGCACTGCTCGGCAAGGACAAGGTGCTGGTGATCCAGGGCGGTTACGGACTGGATGATTACAGCGGCGGCTACCAGGTCACGGCGCAGAGTATCTACGACATCAACCAGGCGCGTGAGCTGTTTGCGCGGCGGGTGGTGGTGGGTGTCGAGTCAACGCTCGCCGGCAATGGTTTCGTGGGTAGCCTGGCCGACATCCTGCAACCGTTCCGCAAGGGTCAGTGCCGGGTCTGTATCGATTATGCGGGCGGCGCTGCCAGCGCGCGGGTGGTATTGGGCGAGGACTGGGCGGTACATCCGACCGACGAGTTGCTGCACCGCCTGCGTGACCTGGCCGGCAAGGACCGTGTGCAGGTGGAGTATGCCTGAACCTGTTGCCGGCCTGACTTGTGTCGCTGTGGCCGACACGTTACCTTAGCGCAACATAAATTCAGTACACGGACACCTGATGAACCTCAATTTCCTGGACTTTGAACAACCGATCGCCGAACTCGAGGCGAAGATCGATGAGTTGCGTTACGTTGGCGATGATTCGGAAATCAACATCAACGATGAGGTTGCGCGACTCAAGAGCAAGAGCGAGTCGCTGACCAAGAGCATTTTTTCGAAGCTGAGTCCGTGGCAGGTCGCGCGTGTCGCACGGCATGAGTCGCGGCCGTACACGATGGACTACCTGGAGATAATCTGTCCGGACTTCCAGGAACTTCACGGTGACCGTATGTACGCTGACGATCCGGCGATCATAGGTGGCGTTGGTCGAATCGAAGGACAGTCCGTCATGATTATCGGCCATCAGAAGGGCCGTGATACCAAGGAGCGCGTCCGCCGTAACTACGGCATGCCCAAACCCGAAGGCTATCGCAAAGCGCAGCGGCTGATGCGCATGGCCGAGAAGTTTTCCATACCGGTTGTGACGTTTATCGACACACCCGGCGCGTATCCTGGGGTCGGCGCGGAAGAGCGAGGCCAAAGTGAGGCGATCGCTCATAGCCTGTATCTCATGGCGGGCCTCAAGACACCGATCGTCAGTGTGGTTATCGGCGAAGGCGGTTCCGGTGGCGCGCTTGCCATCGGCGTTGGAGATCGCCTGTTGATGCTGCAGTATGCGATCTATTCGGTTATCTCCCCCGAAGGCTGCGCTTCTAT
>CAJQOV010000049.1 GCA_905480065.1 uncultured Gammaproteobacteria bacterium
GCCAGTCCGCTGCTGGAAGACATCGACCTGATGGGCGCCAACGGCATCCTGGTCAATGTCACTGCCGGCCTCGATCTCGGTATCGGCGAGTTCGAGGAAGTGGGCAACACCATCAAGCAGTTCGCCTCCGAGAACGCCACCGTGGTAGTGGGTACGGTGATTGACCCGGACATGCGCGACGAACTGCGGGTCACCGTGGTGGCTACCGGGCTGGGCATGCAGTCGAAGAAGCCGACCGAGAAACCAACGCTGATTCATACCAATGCCGATTCCGTGGGCCAGGAAAACTACGATCGGCCGACGGTGCTGCGTAACAAGAACCGTGCGGCGCAGCAGGCCCGTGGCGCGGGTGGCAATTCGGCTGAGGACATGGATTACCTGGATATCCCGGCCTTCCTGCGTCGCCAGGCTGACTGAGCCGTGGCGGGCAAGTGCCTGGCCGGGAACGGCCAGGCGGCTGCCCGGGCCCTGATGATTGGTATTTCTTATGTGCGAATCAGATATATTGATACGAACTTTTGTTGCAGGCACCTATCAGACTGTGACCGCGTTCTAGGCAGGTTAATGAGCATGTGCTAATATGCTCGCGGCTTTTCTGGTACTTGTCAGCGAATTCGGCTCTTTCAAGAGGAAATGAACGGCCATGATCCGACAACGTACTCTCAAGAACGTGATTCGTGCCACCGGCGTGGGTCTGCATACTGGCGAGAAAATTTACCTGACACTGCGACCCGCTCCGGTAGACACCGGTATCGTGTTTTGCCGTGTCGATCTTGAACATGTGGTGCAGATTCCGGCACGCCCCGAGAACGTGGGCGACACCCGGCTTTCTACTACCCTGGTCAGTAATGGAGTGCGGATCTCCACGGTCGAGCATCTGCTTTCCGCGATGGCCGGCCTCGGTATCGACAATGCCTACATCGACCTGAGCGCCGCAGAAGTGCCGATTATGGATGGCAGCGCCGGCCCGTTTGTGTTCCTGATCCAGTCCGCCGGTATCGAGGAGCAGAATGCCGCGAAGCGTTTCATTCGCATCAAGCACCCGGTGCAGGTTGAGGATGGCGACAAAACCGCCCGTTTTGAGCCGTTTGACGGTTTCAAGGTGGGATTCACTATTGAATTTGACCACCCGGTGTTCAAGTCCAACACCCAGCATTCCGAGATCGACTTCTCCACTACCTCGTTTGTCAAAGAGGTGAGTCGTGCACGTACCTTCGGCTTTATGCACGAAATTGAACAGTTGCGCGAGCGCCAGCTGGCGCTGGGCGGAAGTCTGGATAATGCCGTGGTACTGGACAACTACCGCGTGCTGAATGAAGACGGTCTGCGCTATCGTGACGAATTTGTAAAACACAAGATTCTGGATGCCATTGGTGACCTCTACCTGTTAGGTCACAGCCTGATCGGTGCCTTCAAGGGGTACAAATCCGGTCATGCCCTCAACAACAAGCTGCTGCGGGCATTGATGGCGGACGAGACGGCCTGGGAAGAAGTAACTTTTGAAGACGTGAGCGAGGCACCCATCTCCTTTCTTCAGCCTGTTCCTGCCGGTTAAACCTGCTTGCATGCCGGGCGACCATGCCCGTCGGGCAGGTGCTCAGCGCGATTCGTAGTGACTTGCCAGTTTCTGCAGTGCAGATTTCAGCTCCGGGTCCGATACAGTATTTGCTGCCTGTAGCAGGGCCTGTTTCCCCGCCGTACCGCGACGTTTCGGTGCGGCGCGGCTTGCCGGGGCGCTAGCCCCGCTAATCGGGCACACCCTTACCTTGACTGTGCGCAGCGGCACAGACAGGTGCCGGGAAAACTGCTTGACTAGCCGTGGTGTGTGAAAGCGCAGGCGTGCTGCCCAGACCGGCGAATCGGCGGCCAGGATCAGCGTCTGGTCGCGCAGGGCAAGTACCTGGCAATGGTCGTTCAATGGCACCTCCAGCAGGTATTTCAGCTGGTTGTTCAGGGCGGCCAGCATGCGAGCGTGCGCCAGCAATTGCGACAGCTGGCCGGACTTTTTTAACTTATTGAATTTAATTGGTATATTCATGGACCGACCAGTGATGCGCGGATGAATATCATACTGTTTAGCAACCGGCGGGGACAGGTCTGGAATTTCGAATTCCAGCCGTTGCGCGCTGGTTTGTACCTGCTGGCGGGTATGCTGCTGTTGCTCGGCGCGATCTCATACACGGCATTCCAGCTGGGTGAGAACGATCAATCCTATATCGCTGAATGGCGAGAAGTGCTGCAGCAGCAGCAGGATGAGCTCGATGTATTGCGCAAATCCGCACACGCCGACCTGGACGCGCTGACCCTGCGCATCGGCCAGATGCAGGGCCAGCTATTGCGACTGGACGGCCTGGGCGAGCGTCTGGTCAGCCAGGGCGATCTGGACCAGGCGGAATTTGATTTCAGCGCGGCCCCGGCCATGGGTGGCCCGGAGGCTGCACAGGAGGGCGAATCGGCTGGAATCGGCGACATCCTGGCGATGCTGGACCAGCTGGATACCGGAATTGCCGACCGCGAGCAGAAACTGTCGGTACTCGAAACCCTGCTGATGAGCCGCAGTATCTCCGAGCGGGTGATGCCTTCCGGTCGCCCGATAGAGGAGGGCTGGCTGTCATCGACCTACGGCAAGCGCAATGACCCGTTTACCGGTAAAAAGGATTTCCACCACGGGCTGGATTTTGCCGGCAAGAAAGGCTCGGATGTGGTTGTGGTCGGAGACGGTGTGGTGATCTGGTCCGGTCGGCGTTCCGGTTACGGCAACCTGGTCGAGGTGAATCATGGCAATGGCTATGTAACCCGTTACGGTCACAACCAGAAGAACCACGTCAAGGTCGGTGATACGGTTAAAAAAGGCCAGCAGATCGCACTGATGGGCTCAACCGGCCGCTCGACCGGCCCGCATGTTCATTTCGAGGTGCTGCGCGACGGCAAGACCGTGAATCCGTCCCGCTACATCAGCAAGTAGCCTTGCCCGCCCGGCAGTTGCCCGGCATTCCGCTGTCATTCCCGGCACTGCACCCGGTACGCTGCCGCAGCTGCTAATTTGCAGGCACTTGCGGTATCATTCCCGACTTTCTACCGGTCACCTTTCTGCAGGAAATTCATGGCATTCAACATTCTCAGCAAGCTGTTCGGCAGCCGCAACGATCGTCAGCTGAAACGCATGATGCGTATGGCCGCCCGGATCAATGATCTGGAGCCTGGTTTCAAGGCGATGTCCGACGAGGTGCTGCGTGGCAAGACAGCCGAATTCCGCCAGCGTATCGCCGACGGCGCTACGCTCGAAGAGTTGTTGCCGGAGGCATTCGCGACCGTACGCGAGGCCGCCTCGCGCGCGCTCGGCATGCGTCACTTCGATGTGCAGCTGATCGGTGGCATGGTGTTGCACGACGGCAGAATCGCCGAGATGCGCACTGGTGAAGGCAAGACGCTGGCCGCTACGCTGCCGGCCTACCTGAATGCGCTCACCGGCGAAGGCGTGCACGTCGTTACCGTCAATGATTACCTGGCACGGCGTGATGCGGGCTGGATGGGCAAGGTGTACAGCTTCCTTGGCATGACTACCGGAGTGACCGTGTCCGGCCAGCCCTATGAGGAAAAGCGTGCCGCCTATGAGGCTGATATTACCTACGGCACCAACAACGAATTCGGCTTTGATTACCTGCGCGACAACATGGCGTTCACCATCCGTGATCGTTTCCAGCGCGGGCGCAACTACGCCATCGTGGACGAGGTCGATTCCATCCTCATCGACGAGGCGCGGACGCCGCTGGTAATTTCCGGCGCGGTGGACGAACGCTCCGACCTGTACCTGAAAATGAATGCGCTGGTCCCTGAACTGAAGTTGCAGGAGCAGGAGGATGGTCCCGGTGATTACACCTTGGATGAGAAAAATCGCCAGATTTTCCTCACCGAAGCCGGTCATGAACATGTGGAACAGTTGCTGGTGCGTAACGGGCTGCTGAATGCAGGCGAGAGCCTGTACAACGCAGGGAACCTGAATCTCATGCATCACCTCAATGCGGCGATGCGTGCGCACCTGCTGTTCAGGCGCGATGACCAGTACATTGTTCAGGATGGCCAGGTGGTAATCGTGGACGAGTTTACCGGCCGTACCATGCCCGGCAGGCGCTGGTCCGAGGGTCTGCACCAGGCGGTCGAGGCGAAGGAAGGGCTGCAGATACAAAACGAGAACCAGACGCTGGCCTCGATTACCTTCCAGAACTATTTCCGCACCTATCGCAAACTGGCCGGCATGACCGGTACCGCGGATACCGAGGCATTCGAACTGCAGCACATCTACGGTCTCGAGGTGGTGGTGATACCGACCCACAACCCGATGGTCCGCAAGGACATGGGCGATCTGGTGTTCCTGACCATGGAAGAGAAGTTCGACGCGATCATGGAAGATGTGCGCGACTGCCAACAGCGTGGTCAGCCGGTACTGGTCGGCACCGCCTCGGTGGAGTCCTCCGAGTACCTGTCCAGGCTGCTGGACAAGGCAAACATCAAACACGCTGTGCTGAACGCCAAGCAACACGCCAAGGAGGCACAGATCGTTGCGCAGGCGGGTCGCCCCGGAACCATTACCATCGCCACCAACATGGCCGGTCGCGGTACCGACATCGTGCTGGGTGGCAGTCTGGATGTCGAGCTGTCCGCGCTGGAGAACCCCGACGAGGCGACCGTTGCGAAAGTGCGGGAAGCATGGAAGCAGCGCCATGAGCAGGTGCTGTCTGCCGGCGGTCTGCACATTATCGGTACCGAGCGGCACGAATCACGACGCGTGGATAACCAGCTGCGTGGCCGGTCCGGTCGCCAGGGCGATCCCGGTTCCAGCCGTTTTTACCTGTCGCTGGAAGACAATCTCATGCGCATCTTTGCCTCGGATCGCGTGTCCGGCCTGATGAAGAAGCTGGGTATGCAGGAGGGCGAGGCGATCGAACATCCCTGGGTGACCAAGGCGATCGAGAATGCGCAACGCAAGGTAGAGGCGCACAACTACAACATTCGCAAGACCTTGCTGGAATATGACGATGTGGCCAACGACCAGCGCAAGGTGGTCTATGAGCAGCGCAATGAGCTGATGGAATCCGACGACGTCTCCGATATCGTAGAGGCGATTCGGGTGGATGTCGTAAACCAGCTGATCAGTGGGTACATCCCGCCGTCCAGCATGGACGAGCAGTGGGACGTGGCCGGGCTGGAAGAAGTGTTACAGCGTGAGTACGGTCTGGCAATGCCACTGCAACAGTGGCTCGATGAAGACCAAAGCCTGCACGAGGAAACCCTGCGTGAAAAAATCATCGACACCATGGTGGCTGCCTACCACGAGAAAGAGCAGCTGGCCGGTGTGGAGGTGGTACGTCATTTTGAAAAGGCCGTGATGCTGCAGGTGCTGGATACTGCCTGGAAGGAACACCTGGGTGCGATGGACTACCTGCGCCAGGGTATTGGTCTGCGCGGTTATGCCCAGAAAGATCCGCGCCAGGAGTACAAGAAGGAAGCCTTCACGATGTTCGAAGCGATGCTGGACCGCATCAAGCATGAAATGGTCAGTGTGCTGACGCGTGTGCAGGTGCGTGCCGAATCCGATGTGGCGGCGGTGGAAGAGCAGCGCCGCAGTAGCACGAAAATGAATTTCCGGCATGCCGATGCCAGTGCAATCGCCGCGGAGCCGGATACGGCCGCAGAAGAGGGTGAGCACAAGCCGTTTACCCGTGAAGGTCGCAAGGTCGGTCGTAACGAGCCATGCCCGTGCGGTTCCGGCAAGAAATACAAGCAATGCCACGGCAAGTTGTCCTGATCAAGCCTGCTGTAATCCGGGTAGCCCGTGCCAGCCAAGCCTGATGCTCTGCCCGCGTTGCGCCCGGTTGCCGGTTTTCGTATCGGTACCGTGGCGGCCGGCATCCGGAAGCCGGGACGCAGGGACCTGGTGGTCATGGAGCTGGCGCCCGGTTCTGTGTGTGCCGCCGTGTTTACCCGGAACCAGTTTTGCGCCGCACCGGTGCTGGTGGCACGTGAACACCTGCGGCAGGACCGGCCTGCCTGGTTGCTGATCAATACCGGCAATGCCAATGCCGGTACCGGCACGCAGGGTCTGCAGGATGCCCGGGCCTGTTGTGCGGCACTGGCCGCGCACGTCGGCTGCGCTGTATCGAAAGTGCTGCCATTTTCAACCGGTGTGATTGGCGAACCATTGCCGGCCGCACGGATTATCAGCGCACTGCCGGCAGCCTGCGCCGCGCTTGCCGAAGACGGCTGGGTGGATGCGGCGCACGGGATCCTGACCACGGATACCGTGCCCAAAGGCGCCTCGAAGAGCATCGAGCTGGACGGCAGGACCGTCACCATAACCGGGATTGCCAAGGGCTCCGGTATGATCCGGCCGGATATGGCGACCATGCTGGCGTTCATCGCAACCGACGCGGTGGTCGAGGCGGATGCCCTGCAGCAGTGCCTGTCTGCAGCGGTGGAAAAATCGTTCAACCGGATTACCGTGGACGGGGATACCTCGACCAATGATGCCTGCGTGCTGGTAGCCACCGGTGCCGCCGGTGGTCCGGCGCTGGTAGCCGGCGGTGCGCAGTATGCCGCGCTGTGTGCTGCAGTCTGTGCCGTATGCGTGGAGCTGGCACAGGCCATTGTACGGGATGGTGAAGGTGCAACCCGGTTTGTCACGGTCAGCGTTGAGCAGGGGCGTGACAGCGCCGAGTGCCTGCAGGTCGCCTATACGATCGCCCATTCACCGCTGGTCAAGACGGCGCTGTTTGCCGGTGATCCGAACTGGGGACGCATCCTGGCCGCCGTTGGCAGGTCAGGGCTGGTTGACCTGGATATCCGGCCAGTCGAGATTTACCTGGACGAGGTCTGTATCGTGCGTGACGGCGGACGGTCGCCGCAATACACCGAGGCCGATGGTCAGCGCGTACTGCAGTTACCGGAATACACCATCCGCGTGCTGCTTGGACGCGGCCAGTCAGACGAGCAGGTGTGGACCTGTGATCTTTCCTACGATTACGTGAAGATCAACGCCGAATACCGTAGCTGAATTCTGCTACTGATCCTGTTCTGTTGCGGACGCTATGGAATCCGTGGACGGAATGCGATTGCTCTCATCCAGCCAGCTGCCCAGATCGATCATGTGGCAGCGTTCAGAACAAAATGGACGCCATTTTTGCAACGGACTCCACTCCACCGGGGCGGAGCAGGTCGGGCAGGAAACCGTGCGCGGCGCTGTGCTGTCGTTCTGCATGACGCCGGCAGGTCAGATTACGCAGCAGGCCAGCCGGAACTCGACGTCCTGGTCGGTCGGCCGGGCGCGGTTGTCAGCCGTGGAAAAGTGCAGGAAACGTGCGGTGAAGCGGTGACGCCCGCCGCTCAGCTCCGCGAAGTAGGGCAGGTCGGAAGGCAGTTCGATACGCACCAGCTGGCAGGGCAGGTTCGGATCCAGTGTGCGCTGGTAGACGCCGCCTTCTGCAACCGCCGGTTTCATCGGGGTGCTATCACGGGTCATGCTGAGAATCAGCTGGATTGCCTGGCCAATCGAATTGAAACTGTCCAGCCAGCGCGCCAGGTCATGGGTGCGCTGGTCGGGGGGTTGCTGCAGCCAGTAATGAAACGCCGGCAGGTCAAAATCACAGGTGCCGCCGGGTATCGCGCTGCGCTGGCGGATGCTGGTAAGAAACTCGCTGTTTTTCAGTTCACTCGCCACCTGCCCGTTAATCCCGTGTATGCCTTCGATATGTTTGTTGATGTGGGTCATTAGCCGGCTCAGCTGGGTATGGTCCACGGCAGGGTTCTGGTCCAGCCGCTTCAGGTTGCCGGCATGGCGTTCCAGTTCCTTGATGACTTCCGATTTCAGATTGGTATTGCCGAAGATATCAACGATCTCGAGGATGCAGCTCAGCGTGGCCCGGCTGTCCCACTCGGTAGCGCAGTCGAGATGGTGCGCAGCCTGCCGGAACAGGAATTCCAGCCGCAGAAAGGTGCGGGTACGCTCATTCAATGGTTGCTCGTAGAAAATACTGCCCGGCACCGAACTGGTTGCGGGCATGCTGTTATCCGGGGATGCATTGCTGTTGCGGCTGCTGCCGCGGGTATCTGTATACGGTTTCGTCGAGCTAGTGCTCATGCGTAATTTCCATGAATTGCCTGTGTAGGTCGGCTACTCGCTGCTTCAGGGTATCCGGATCTGTGTCATTATCAATGATGTCATCGGCAGCCGCCAGGCGGGCATGCCGGTCTGCCTGGTTGGCCATGATTCCAGTGATTGCATTGTGTGACAGGCCATCGCGCGCGGCAACCCGTTTGAGCTGTTCTTTTTCAGGAATATCGACCACAAGCACGCGGTCGACCAGGTCGGTCTGGCGGGTTTCCAGCAGCAATGGAATGACAAGAATGCAATAGGGTGCCTGAACCTGGCTGATCCAGAGCTGCATACGTTTTCTGACGGCGGGATGCAAAATCGCCTCAAGTTGCTGTTTGCTGGCGGGATCGGAGAAAATTTTCCGGCGCATCCAGTCCCGGTCGAGGGTGCCATCGGATTGCAGGCAGTCGGGTCCGAAGCGTGCGGAAATGGCATTCAGGGCCGGAGATCCGGGTTTGACCAGTTCCCTGGTCAGCTGGTCGGCATCCAGCACCGGCACACCGCGTGCGGCGAACAGTGCGGCAACGCTGGATTTGCCGCTGCCGATCCCTCCGGTGAGTCCGATAACCAGTGGCTTGCTGGCCGGGTTGCCGGTGCGGGTGGCTTGGTTGGCGGTGCTTGTCACGGAACAGATCAGCGCAAATAAAGGCCGATAATGTCGTGTCCCCAGAGTAGTGTCAACCAGCCGGCAGCAGCGAGGAATGGGCCGAATGGCATGGGCAGGTTATGGTCGCGGCCCTTGAACAGGATCAGGCCGATCCCGATAACCGCGCCAACCACGGAAGAGAGCAGGATGACCACCGGCAATACCTGCCAGCCGGTCCAGGCGCCAATCGCGCCCAGCAGCTTGAAATCCCCATAGCCCATGCCGTCCTTGCCCGTGACCAGTCGGAACAGGTGGTAGATGCCCCACAGCGAGAGGTAGCCGGTGGCCGCCCCGATAATGCTGGCAGTGCTGTCCGCGAACACGCCGGACAGGCTGAGCAGCAGTCCGGCCCACAGCAATGGCAGGGTTATCGAGTCCGGCAGCAGCTGGTGGTCGAAGTCAATCAGGAACAGCGGGATCAAGGCCCAGGTAAACAGCAGTGCTGGCACACACTGCACGCTGTAGCCAAAATGCAGCACCACGATGACAGAAAGGATGGCGCTGACCAGTTCCACCAGCGGGTAGCGCGGCGGAATAGGCGTGCGGCACGCCGCGCAACGGCCTTTCAGAAACAGGTAGCTGAGCAGGGGAATGTTTTCCAGCGCGCTGATGCGGTGTCCGCAATGCGGGCAACTGGATGCCGGTACCAGCAGGTTGAATGCGTCGTGCGCTTCTATCGTCTCGTGTCCAGCCTGCTCGGCACATTCTTGCGCCCAGCTGCGCTGCAGCATGATCGGCAGCCGGTAAATCACTACATTCAGGAAACTGCCCACGACCAGCCCGAAGGCGGCGGCCGTTATGGCGAGAAACAGTGTCGATTGTTCAAGCAGCTGCAATACATCCATGCGCAATTATAGTCGCGAACGGTGGATGAATTGCAGCTGCTTTTGATCAGATCGCAGCACCCATCTTGAAGATGGGCAGGTACATGGCCACCACCAGGCCGCCGATCAGGATGCCGAGGATCGACATGATAAGCGGTTCCAGCAGGCTGCTGAGTGCATCGACGGCGTCATCCACTTCCTGTTCGTAGAAGTCGGCCACCTTGGACAACATTGCGTCCAGTGAGCCGGATTCCTCACCGATGGCGACCATCTGTTCCACCATGTTGGGAAACAGGCCGGTCTGGGCCATGGCAAACTGCAGTTGCTGGCCGGTCGCGACACTGTCGCGAATCAGTAAAACCGCATCTGAATAGACGACATTGCCGGTTGCGCCGGCTACCGACTCGAGTGCCTCAACCAGTGGTACACCTGCGTTGAACATGGTGGCCAGGGTGCGCGCGTAGCGTGCTACTGCGGCCTTGTGCATGA
The DNA here is from genome assembly GCA_905480065.1 of uncultured Gammaproteobacteria bacterium. Taxonomy (GTDB): domain Bacteria; phylum Pseudomonadota; class Gammaproteobacteria; order UBA9214; family UBA9214; genus UBA9214. Next base: position 10,109 of record CAJQOV010000049.1, read on the forward strand.
TCGGGCCGACGATCGGTATCTTCAGGATGGTCCGGTCGAGAAAGCGACAGAATTTGCGTGAGCGCTTCTTGCCCTCGATGAAGCTGATACCCATACCGATGAGGAATCCGAACACCAGCCACCAGTACTGCTGCATGAATTCAGACAGGTTCACCACGACACGGGTAAAGGCCGGCAGGTCGGCACCGAAATTATTGAATAACTCCTCGAATTGCGGCACCACGAAGATCAGCAGGATTGCAGTAACAATGATTGCCACGACAATGACTGCGGCCGGGTAGAACAGCGCCTTCTTGATCTTGGACTTCAGAGCCTCGGTCTTTTCCTTGTAGGTCGCGATATTGTTGAGCAATGACTCCAGTACGCCGGCCTGTTCGCCGGCATTGACCAGGCTGATCACCAGTGCGTCGAAATGATAGGGATGCTTGGCGAGCGACTCTGACAGGCTGGTGCCGGATTCCACATCCCCCTTGATCCTGAGGAGCAGTTCGCGCATGCCGGCATTATCATGGCCGCGGCCGATGATTTCGAAGGATTGTACGAGCGGAACACCGGCTCCCATCATGGTGGCGAGCTGCCGGAAGAACACCGCGATATCCTTCGGGATGATCTTCTTCTTCTCGGTTTTCTTGAACAGGGTGCTCTGCTTGCGCACAGTGATCGGCTTGATGCCCTGCTTGCGCAAGTCGGCCTTGATCAGGGACGGGTTCGATCCCCTGGTCTGGCCCTTGATCTTGACGCCGCGCTTGTCGGTGCCGGTCCAGATGAATAAATCGGGTTGCTTGAGTGCTTTTTCCGCCATGGCCTATTCCTTCGTTACGCGGTCAATTTCTTCCAGACTGGTGATTCCGGCAGCGACCTTCTTGAGTCCGGATTCTCGCAGGTCGGACACACCTTCTGCCTTGGCCTGTAAAGCCAGTTGCATCGAGTTGCCGCCTTCCATAATGATACGACCCATCGCTTCCGACACCGGCATCACCTGGTAGATGCCGACGCGGCCCTTGTAGCCGGCAGTGCAGTTTTCGCAACCGACCGGCCCGTAAATCTTGAGTCCCTTGAGCTGTTCCGGCCTGAACCCGGTCTTGATCAGCAGCTCTTCAGGAAAACTGTGTTCCTTCTTGCAGTGGTTGCACAGGCGCCGTGCGAGGCGCTGCGCCATGATCAGGTGCACGGCCGAGGCGATGTTGTATGGTGGCACGCCCATGTTGGCCAGTCGTGTCAGGGTCTGCGGTGCGTCGTTGGTGTGCAGCGTAGACAACACCAGATGGCCGGTTTGTGCTGCCTTGACAGCGATTTCTGCCGTTTCGAGGTCACGAATCTCACCCACCATGATGATGTCCGGGTCCTGGCGCAGGAATGCGCGCAAGGCCAGCGAGAAGTCCAGTCCGGCCTTGTTGTTCACATTGACCTGGTTGACGCCTACCAGGTTGATTTCAACCGGGTCTTCGCAGGTCGAGATATTGCGGTCCGGAGTATTCAGCATGTTCAGGCCGGTATACAGTGACACGGTCTTGCCGCTACCGGTTGGTCCCGTAACCAGCACCATGCCGTAGGGCTTGTTGATAGCCTTGGTGAAAATATCTTTTTGTTCCGGCTCGAAGCCCAGCGCATCAACGCCGATCTGTGCTGCGCCGCCGTCGAGGATACGCAGCACCACCTTTTCGCCATGCAGGGTGGGCAGGGTATTGACACGAAAGTCGATGGAACGATTGCGTGACAGGTTCATCTTGATGCGCCCGTCCTGCGGCACGCGGCGTTCGGCAATGTTCATGCGACTCATTACCTTGAGACGGGCGATGATGCGCATCGCCAGCGAGCGCGGTGGTGAGGCAACCTCGTGCAGCACACCATCGTTACGAAAACGCACCCGGAATTCTTTCTCGTAGGGTTCGAGGTGGATATCCGATGCCCCGGAATTGATTGCATCCAGCAGCACCTTGTTGACGAAACGTACTACCGGGGTGTCATCAATATCGGATTCAGATATATCGCCGCCATTGCTGTCATCCTCGCCTGCAACAAGATCGAGGTTGTCGAGGTCCGCATCCATCAGCTCGGACATGGTCGTGTCCATCGCCTCCAGTGCAGCCTCGATGGCCTTGTTCAGCTGGCGCTCGTCGACCAGCACTGCCTCGGTATTGATGCCGGTGTGGAACTTGAATTCGTCGATTGCGCCCAGGTTGGTCGGGTCGGAAACCGCAATGTAGAGACGGTTCGAGCGCTTGAACAGGGGCAACGCATGGTGCTGACGGATCAGTTTCTCGCTGACCAGCCTGACCGGAGCGAGTTCCATATCCATTGCGTCGATGTCAAACAGCGGTACGCCGAATTCCTGTGCGCCGGACCATGCAATCTCGCTGCTGTGAAGGAGCTTGCTTTCCACCAGGTAGCTGACGAAATGGATGCGCTTCTTGAGCGCCGCCTCGTGTGCCTTGCTGGCCTCGATTTCATCAAGCAGCCCGTCCATAACCAGGCGACGGGCAAGGCCACTGAGATTGACTGTCGGGTTAAC
>CAJQOV010000050.1 GCA_905480065.1 uncultured Gammaproteobacteria bacterium
GATGAATTTTCCCATGACTCAAAGTTTTGCTGAAATGTTTGAAGAGAGCCTGGCGCGCCAGGAAATGAATCGCGGCGCGGTAGTAATCGGTACTGTGGTTGATATTCAACCGGATATGGTGATTGTGCACGCCGGACTGAAGTCCGAAGGCGTGATCCCGATCGAAGAATTCAAGAATGCCGCGGGTGAACTGGAAGTCGCGATTGGCGACCAGGTCGAGGTAACCCTCGAGGCAGTCGAGGACGGCTTTGGCGAAACCCGGCTGTCGCGTGAAAAGGCAAAACGTGACCAGGTGTGGCGCCGGCTGGAACAGGCCTTCGAGAACGAGGCCATTGTTAAGGGTGTGATCAGCGGCAAGGTCAAGGGTGGATTTACCGTAGACATCGAGGATATTCGCGCATTCCTGCCCGGTTCACTGGTAGACGTGCGGCCGGTACGTGATCCGGTGTTCCTGGAAGGCAAGGAACTGGAATTCAAGGTCATCAAACTCGACAAGCGTCGTAACAACGTGGTCGTGTCGCGTCGCGCGGTAGTGGAAACCGAGTTCAGCGCCGAGCGCGAGGCCATGCTGGAAAGCCTCGAGGAAGGTATGGTCATCAAGGGCATTGTCAAGAACCTCACTGATTACGGTGTGTTCGTTGACCTGGGTGGCATTGATGGCCTGTTGCACATCACCGACATGGCGTGGAAGCGGGTCAAGCATCCGTCCGAGATCGTCAATGTCGGCGACGAGATAGAAGTGAAGGTGCTGAAGTTCGATCGCGAGCGCAACCGCGTTTCACTGGGCATGAAGCAACTGGGCCAGGATCCGTGGGCCGACCTGGCGCGTCGCTACCCGGCGGGCGCCCGCATGTTCGGCAAGATCACCAATATTGCCGATTACGGCTGCTTCGTGGAAATCGAGGAAGGCGTGGAAGGCCTGGTGCACGTGTCCGAAATGGACTGGACCAACAAGAACGTCAACCCGTCCAAGGTGGTGCATATCGGCCAGGAAGTCGAGGTCATGGTGCTGGATATCGACGAGGAGCGGCGCCGCATTTCGCTCGGCATCAAGCAGTGCTATGCGAATCCGTGGGATGAGTTCGGTGCAACCCGTAACAAGGGCGATATCGTCAAGGGCACCATCAAGTCGATTACCGATTTCGGGATCTTCATCGGCCTGGAAGGTGACATCGACGGCCTGGTTCACCTGTCCGACATCTCCTGGCATGAGCCGGGTGAAGAGGCAGTGCGCAAGTTCACCAAGGGCGACGAAATCGAGGCCGTAGTGCTGTCCGTCGACCCGGAACGTGAGCGTATTTCGCTGGGTATCAAGCAGCTGGAGAAGGATCCTTTCTCCAATTTTGTAGCAGAGCACAGCAAGGGCAGCATCGTTAAGGGTACGGTAAAGGAAGTGGATGCCAAGGCCGCGATCATTGATCTGGGTGATGGTGTTGATGGCACGTTGCGTGCTTCCGAACTGTCACGCGACCGCATCGAGGATGCACGCACGATCCTGAGTGTCGGCGACGAGGTGGAGGCGAAGTTCATGGGTGTCGATCGCAAGAGCCGGGCCATCATGCTGTCGGTCAAGGCGAAGGACACTGACGATGAAGCGGCCATGATGCAGGACTATGGCGCCAGTTCGTCCGAAGCGACAACCAGCCTTGGTGATATGTTGAAGCAGCACTTTAACGGGGACGATAGCTAGTCTGAAGCCTGAAGGGGGCAACGACTTATTCGTTGAGGTTTACTGGAACGGATACAGATCCGGGATGGTGGAGAAAAATGACAAAGTCTGAACTGATCGAGATACTGGCGACCAAAAACGCGCATCTGAACTACAAGGATGTCGAGCTGGCCGTCAAGAGCCTGCTGGAGCAGATGAGTTGGGCGCTGGCCACCGGCCAGCGCATTGAAATTCGCGGATTTGGCAGTTTTTCACTGCATTACCGCCCGCCACGTATCGGCAGAAATCCGAAAACCGGCGATTCGGTTGCACTGGCTGCCAAGCATGTGCCGCATTTCAAGCCCGGCAAGGAGCTCAGGGAGCGGGTGAACGAGGGGTTGCTGCGCGAACGGGAACGGGAAAAGGAACAGCAGCGCTAGGCAGGATGGCCATGCCGCCGACCCGGCGGACAGGCGGCAAGGTAGCCTTCATGTCCGGGTTGTCTGTCAGCCTGATTACTGCGCTGGCGGTGCGTTAACCGGAATGAATCTGTACCAGACTTTCAGTCAGTTGTACCAGGCCGCGCGGGATGCAAGTCTCGCGTGGCCTTTTCTTTGTGCGTCCCGGCGCGCGCTGGCGGTGCCCTGATGGAGGGACTGTTGTGGTTGCTGCTGCCGGTGGCAGTTGCGTTCGGCTGGTTTGCTGCCGGTCAGCGTAAGGGGAAGCCCGGCCGCTGTGCCGACTCCATGCTGGGTTCTGAATATATCAACGGCCTCAACTACCTGCTCAACGAGCAGCAGGACAAGGCGATTGACGTGTTTATCCGCATGCTGGAAGTAAACAACGACACCGTCGAGACCCACCTGGCACTGGGTAACCTGTTTCGCAAGCGCGGTGAGGCGGACCGCGCCATTCGCATTCACCAGAACCTGGTGGCACGCACCAATCTCAGCAACGAACAACGCTACGATGCACTGCTGGAACTCGGGCAGGACTATATGAAAGCGGGCTTGTTTGATCGCGCCGAGGGTCTGTTCAGCGAACTGATCGAGGCAAACGTACACGAGTCCAGTGCATTGCCATTGTTGCTGGATATCTACCAGCAGGAGAAGGACTGGGAGCATGCGATCGTCATCGCGGCGCAAATGGGCTTCGTGGGCGGGCAGCCGGCACGTGCGGTGATTGCGCAGTTCTATTGCGAGCTGGCGGGTAATGCACGCGCGCGCGGAAATATCGACGAGGCATTGCAGCTGCTGGACAAGGCGGGCGAATACAATCCGCATTGTGCGCGGGTGAGCATGATACGCGGTAACATCGCGCAGCAGCAGGGCGACTACAGTACGGCACTTTCCTCCTATGAGCAGGTGGTTGTGCGGGATATCGAACTGTTGCCTGAAATTCTGGACGATATCCGTGACTGTCATGCGGCACTGCATAGCCAGCAGGCGCTTATTCCCTTTCTGCAAAAGGTGGTTAACCAGTACCCCGGGATAACGCCGGTACTGGCGCTGGCGGAGATCATCAGCCGCGAACAGGGCGAGCGGGAGGCGGCCGAATTCATTGCCCGTGAACTGGCCAGGCGTCCTTCGGTGCGCGGGCTGTCGCGGTTTATCGACTTCAGCCTGACCGGCAGCGAGGGTGCTGCGCATGACAACCTGCTGATCCTGAAAAAAATCACCGACCAGTTGCTGGAAAACAAGCCGTTCTACAAGTGCAGTAATTGCGGCTTCAACGGCAAGTCCCTGCACTGGCAGTGCCCGGGCTGCAAGCACTGGAACAGTATTCGGCCGATCCATGGCGTGGACGCCGAATAACCCACCCCGGACAAGGAACAGAACGTATGACTGCAGACAACAACTCACGCATTATCGTGGCCCTCGACTACGCCGACCCTGCCGCCGCGCTGGCGCTGGTCGACCGCGTCGAGGCGGGGTCATGCCGCCTCAAGGTCGGCAAGGAACTGTTCACGCGCGGTGGGCCGGCATTGGTCGAAACACTGGTCGCGCGTGGCTTCGATGTGTTTCTTGACCTCAAGTTTCACGATATTCCCAACACCGTGGCCAGTGCCTGCCACGCCGCCGCTGACCTTGGCGTGTGGATGCTCAATGTGCATGCGCTGGGTGGTGCGCGTATGCTGGTGGCGGCCCGTGAAGGGATTGAGCGTGCTGCAGTCCGACCGCTGCTGATTGCGGTGACTATTCTCACCAGCATGGATCAACAGGACCTCGTTGCCGTCGGCCTTGCCGGCAGCCCGGCAGACAATGTACTGCGACTTGCCAGGCTGGCCCGGGACTGCGGCATGGATGGAGTAGTCTGTTCCGCGCATGAAACCGCTGCCTTGCGTGCGCAACTGGGCGCCGACTTTCTGCTGGTTACGCCTGGCATACGTCCCGCTGGCAGCGCGGCAGACGACCAGCGCCGTGTGACCACGCCACTGGAGGCGGTAGCTAACGGATCGAGCTACCTGGTCATTGGTCGTCCGGTGACGCAGGCTGACGATCCGGTGCGTGTTTTGCGCAGGCTTAATTCGGAATTGTCTGCTGCCAACTGAATCGCGCATGGCCCATGCTGACGACTGCTGCCGGTATCGCTTCCAGGTACCCCAGCACATTGTCAATCATGCAAGCTCACCAGCAGGAGGCAGAAATGCGTTACTTGTATTCATCACTATTGTCATTACTGGTATTGTTGGCTGGCCAGGCGTTTGCCGGGCCGGTAGATATCAACAGTGCGGATGCGGGCACCCTGGCAACAGCGATTGTCGGTATCGGAGAGAAAAAGGCAGCATCGATAATCCAGTACCGGGAAGCCAACGGACCGTTTGCGAGTGTGGACGATCTGGCCCGGGTCAAGGGCATTGGCGACAGTACCATCGAGAAAAACCGGCAAAATCTCATGGTCGGCACGCCGGCAAACTAGCCTGGGAATGGCCGCTGCCGGGGATGCCATCCCCGGCAGCGGTGTCCAGCTACTACCAAAGTACCATATAATACAGATAGATATATTGATACTTTGAAGCGAACCTGGCGGTTGCGGGAGGCACTGATTGGTGGCTCGAACGTTGCAGCCGCAAGGCGGGCGCTAAAGCCGCGCAGGGACTATGATTCAGTATTTGATCTTCCCGGTAAATCATCGATGCTTACTGAAATATTGACGACAATAACTTGTTATCCCCACCATCCGCGGGAGTCAGCTGCATGACGTTGTATCCGGTAATCCTTTCGGGAGGCGCAGGCACACGCCTGTGGCCCATGTCACGCGAACACTACCCGAAGCCGCTGATGCCGCTGGTTTCAGAGCGGTCCCTGTTGCAGGATACTGCGCTGCGCCTGAATACCGTGCCCGACCAGGGCGATGCACTGTATGTCTGCAACGAGGAGCATCGTTTCCTGGTTGCCGAGCAGGTCAGCCAGCTTGGCAAGAAACCTGCCACCATCATTCTCGAACCGGAGGGCCGTAATACAGCGCCGGCGCTTACGCTTGCTGCACTTTACCTCGTGCAGCGTGATGCAGATGCACTGATGATCGTGATGCCGGCGGATCACGTGATGACACAGCCGCAGGCATTTGCCGAGGCACTGCAGCAGGGCAGGCTGGATGCTGCAAAGGGCGCGCTGGTGACTTTCGGCATCGTACCGGACCGTCCGGAAACCGGTTATGGCTACATACGGCGTGGTGAGGCGTTGCAGGACAGTAGCGCATTCGCCGTTGGTGAATTCGTCGAGAAGCCGGATCTGCAAACCGCGCAACAGTACCTGGAAAGCGGTGACTATTACTGGAACAGCGGAATTTTCCTGATGCGGGCGGACCGCTGGCTGGATGAAGTCGAGCGTTTCGCGCCGGCAATCCTGGCACACTGCCGAAGCGCCATGAAACATGGCAGGCAGGACAGTGACTTTTTCCGTGTCAACCAGGCGGACTTCCTGTCCTGCCCGACGGATTCCATCGACTATGCGGTAATGGAAAAGACTGACCATGGCGTGGTGTTGCCACTGAATGCCGGGTGGTCTGATGTCGGTGCCTGGCCGGCACTGTGGGATGTGTGTGCACGGGATGCCGATGGCAATGTCATACGTGGCGATGTGCTGGCCGAGGACACCCACAATTCCTTTCTGTTGGCGCAACATCGCTGTGTTGCGACGGTTGGTGTGGAAAATATTTTCGTCATCGAAACGGCGGATGCCGTGCTGGTGACAAGCCGGGACAAGGCACAGAACGTCAAGGCGATTGTCAATCGCCTGAAGGCCGCCAAGCGCTATGAGTCCAAGACGCATCGCCAGGTGTACCGGCCATGGGGATCCTATGAAGGAATCGATGCGGGTTCGCGTTTCCAGGTCAAACGCCTGTCGGTCAAGCCGGGGGCGCAGCTATCCCTGCAAATGCACCATCATCGCGCCGAGCACTGGGTGGTGGTAAAGGGTACGGCGCGGGTCACCTGTGGCGACCAGGTATTCAATCTGCATGAAAACGAGTCAACCTACATCCCGATGGGCGAAAGGCATCGCCTGGAAAATCCCGGTAACATTCCGCTCGAGGTGATCGAGATACAGTCCGGCAGTTACCTGGGCGAGGATGATATTGTGCGCTACGAGGATGTATACGACAGGGTTCAGGAAAAATGAGTCAGAACATGAATCAGGATTCAGGTATGGATATGAAAGTCAGAAAAGCGGTTTTTCCGGTGGCAGGCCTGGGTACGCGGTTCCTGCCGGCAACCAAGGCCAATCCCAAGGAAATGCTGACAGTGGTAGACAAGCCACTGATCCAGTACGCGGCCGAGGAGGCCGTCAACGCCGGCATAGAAGAACTGATCTTCGTTACCAGCAGCAGCAAGCGCGCAATTGAGGATCACTTCGACAAGAACTATGAGCTGGAAGCGGAGCTCGAACGCAAGGGCAAGACGGATCTGCTGAAGATCGTGCGCGAAATCGTGCCGTCCAATGTTGCCTGCGTTTATGTGCGGCAAGCGGAGGCGCTGGGTCTCGGCCATGCCGTGCTGTGTGCGAAACCGGTGGTTGGCAACGAACCGTTTGCGGTGATCCTGGCGGATGACCTGATTCACACCGGCAAGAACTGCGTGCTGAGTCAGATGATCTCGGTATTCAATGACCGCCACTGCAGTATCCTCGGTGTGGAGGAAGTGCCGCACGATGAAACCGACAAGTACGGTATTGTCGACCCGGAAGAGTCAGACGGTCGCATAACCAAGTTGAAGAGTATTGTCGAGAAACCCAAACCGGCGGATGCGCGTTCCAATCTCGCCGTAGTCGGGCGCTATGTGCTGAACCCGGCAATATTCAAACACCTGGAACAAATACCGCGTGGCGCTGGCGGCGAAATCCAGCTCACCGATGCCATCCAGCGGTTGCTGCAGGAAGAGGCAGTGCTGTCCTATCGCTTCGAGGGCAAGCGTTACGACTGCGGCAGCAAGCTGGGCTATTTGCAGGCCACGGTGGAATATGCGCTGCAGCATCCGGACCTGCGTGAACCGTTCCTGGAATACCTGGTCAGGGAGTTCGGTCAGCGTGCCAGGAAGTTCATGCGGGCGAGCAATGACTAATCCCTGATTCAGTCCGGCATGGCCCGGCAAAGCCGTGCCATGCGCTCGAGTGATCTGGCGGGATGCCGTTTTTCTCCTGCAGCCGGACCGATGCAGCGTCTGGCTCGGCCATTAAGCATGCCCCCGGCACCAATAAGCAGTGCACGTGTCTCGCTGCTGCCTTCTCGCCCATCCCTGTGTCCGCTTTTATACCCCCGCAAAGTTATTGATAAGCACCGAACTGTTCGGAGCAGCAAGTGCAGGCGGAGTTATCATCCTTCCCGGTGGGCATCGTTATTCCTGATGGCGAATACTATACTGGGAAGGAATGCTATGCCTGTTGTCCGGATACGGTAAGGTAACAGCTGCCAAGGAGGTGTCATGACTGAACCATCTAAAGAGGATGGCGTTATTATGGCGCTCGTTGAGCGATTCGAGAAACTGAGACTTCCCAGGCTCAATGAACTCAAGAACAAGACTGACCATGGTGAACTGCTGAACGATGAGGATATTGCATTCCTGGAGATGGTTATCCACGATGCCCAGCAGAACAAGATCATAATAGACCGGCATCCGGAATGGCACGCATTCTGTGC
>CAJQOV010000051.1 GCA_905480065.1 uncultured Gammaproteobacteria bacterium
AGACCTCGGCCGGTGCCTACCAGCCCGACTTCCGCGGGGGCGAGAGCGACGTGTTCGTGGCGCGCCTGAGCGCCAATAGCGCCCGCCTCGTCTTCGGCACGTATCTCGGCGGCTCGGGGAACGACGGCCCGGCCGGCGCCCACGGGCTCGCCCTCGACGGGGACGGTAACGCGTACATCTCGGGCTTCACGAGGTCGGCTGACTTCCCCACGACGCCGGGCGCGATGCGGACGAAGCTGTCGCATGCCACGCAGGTAGACGGCTTCGTCGCGAAGCTCGCCCCCGACGGAACGCGCCTGTTGCGCGCGACGTTCACCGACGCGAATGGGGAGGGCGTCGCGGTCGATGCCCGGCAGAACGTCTACTACACCGGGGGGACGTCGCTCCCGGGCCAGCCAGGTGCGGCCGTTCCGGCCGCGAGGATGTTGCCGGCGGAGTCGATGGCGATGGCACGGAGGCTGTCGTTCGCGTTGCTCGCGTCCCCGCCCAGGTAGGTCGCGTAGAGGTACCGGTCGAAGTCGGCGGAGAGCTCCACCACGAATCCGTCGCTCGCGCCGATCAGGTTGCTCTGTACGGCGTTCGGCGTGACCGGCAGGTCCGGTACCGAGGTGCCCCCGGCGTAGAAGACGTTCTGCCGGGCATCGACCGCGACGCCCTCGCCATTCGCGTCGGTGAACGTCGCGCGCAGCAGGCGCGTTCCGTCGGCGGAGAGCTTTGCGACGAAGCCGTCCACCTGTGTGGCATGTGACAGCTTCGTCCGCATCGCGCCCGGCGTCGTGGGGAAGTCGGCCGAACTCGTGAAGCCCGAGATGTACGCGTTGCCGTCCCCGTCGAGGGCGAGCCCGTGGGCACCGGCCGGGCCGTCATTCCGCGAGCCACCGAGATAGGTGCCGAAGACGAGGCGGGCACCGTCGGCGCTCAGGCGCGCCACGAACACATCGCTCTCGCCCCCGCGGAAGTCGGGCTGGTAGGCGCCGGGCGAGGTCTCGACGTCCGTCGATGCGGTTCCGAACGTGATCGTGGGAACCCCTGCTGCATCCACGCGCACCGACGGGGGCGAGACGAGGTGCGCGTCGCGACCGGAGCCGCCAAGGTAGCTTGCCCACAGCACGCGCGAGCCGTCGGCTGCAATCTTCGCCAGCACGGCGTCGAAGCCGCCCGGCGGGCTCGACCGGTATGCGTCCGCGAACCACGCGAGCCAGCCCGGTGGCTTCGCGCTCCCTGACTCGGTCGTGGCGCCGACGTAGACGTTGCCGCTCGCGTCGACGTCCATGTCGCGGATGATGTACGGGTCGGAGCTGCCGAAGTACGTTGCCCAGAGCAGCGTCCTACCGTCCGCCGAGAGCTTCGCGACGAAGCCGTCCTGCGGCCCGTAGAAGGCGGCCTCGGTCCCGCCCATGAACTGCGTCTGTGCGGCGCCGCGCGTGACGGGAAATCCCCGGCCGGCGCGGCCCGCGACAACCACCTGCCCGTCACCGTCGACCTCGATCGCGTACGCGCGGTCGTAGTTCGGCCCGCCGAGCAACGTCGCCCAGAGCAGCGTGCCGCCCGGCGAGTACTTGGCGACGAAGACGTCCATCCGGATGACGGCGCTCGACTCGGGCGTGCCTGGGTTATGCACCTGCTGGAACGCGCCGGCCGTGGCGGGGAAGTCGGGGGACTCTGTGCCGCCGGTCACATACACGTTGCCGGCGGCGTCGACGGCGATGTCACGCGCCTGCTCGTAGCGCGAGCCACCCAGGTAGGTGACGAAGCCGGTGCTGGTCCTGCCGCCCGCATCACCGCGTCCGTCACCGGACGAACCGCCGCCGCCGCAGCCCGCGACGAGAGCCGTCGCGATCAGCGCACACACCGTGGCCCTTGTTATCGACATGTCGCCTCCCGATTGTCCTCAGGCGTCCAGCACGAACGGGCGTGCTCTATGCGGTCGTTGCCCGCGACGAATTACGTCGACTCCGGGACAGCCTACCACTCGACGCGCGTCCCGGGTCGTGAACAGGCTGCGGGACGTGTGGTCAGATTACAGGAAGTATAAACCACCTATTCCCAGAAAATTCACCTGTTGTGGATCGATACAAGTTCGACACTGTCCCTGCAACAACAAGCAATAATCGGAAATTACGCGCTATTGTTCCGCTCCGACCCAAAACACCGCATCATCACGACCATTAACAGACCTGTGCTGACTACCAGGCCAAACAACAATCTGACGCCGGACACAGCAACCTTCCTGTTGGTTTGCACAAAATATTGATCCAGCTGGAACAGCTATTTGCGTGTCAGTTTGATCCATATAAAGTCGATCTAACAGATACATTCCCATAGATTACCTGGCCGTGCAGGTGGTTCATTTTTCAGTGCATATTCCGGGTCAACATTCGCCGCAAATTACCACGCATACATCCGCTTGAGCTTCGCATTCTCCGCTTTCAGCTCGCGAACCCGTTTTAAATCAGACGCCTCCATACCATCGTACTTCGATTTCCACTGGTAGTACGTCGCATCCGATATGCGATACTTGCGGCACAGCTCGCCTGTCTTCATGCCAGCATCGGCTTCCTTAAATGCGCGACAATCCGGGACTCGGTGAATCGTGACTTTCTCATTTGAACCTCCTGGTAGTAAGATGCCGCAAAGCTCCACGAATTACCTGTTTCCGTTTTAGAGAAGCCTACGCCTGTGCGGTTGTTATTGGGTAACAAGATACTGTTGCTAAAAATGATGAGATACCTATTTTTTATATTGTTATTTCTGCAAAGCCAGCCTTTATTTGCTGCATTGAAAATGCAATTCAAGTATCCGGATGGTTCAACCAACTGGCAGCATGTCGCCAACTGGTCCGGCGCTATACTGATCCTGTTATTGTCGATAGCAGTCATAACTCTATTCTTCACGCGGCGAAAAGTCCGCAAATCCAATCAGGAACTAAAGGAGATCCGTAGTGGACTTGAGTTGCGTGTGCAGGAACGCACAGCCACGCTGGATGAGTCAAATCGACTACTAAAAGAAACCAATAAACTGCTGGAAAATGAGATAACAAAGCACGTGAGTACTGCATCCAGACTGCGTGCTTCAGAGTCTTATATAAAGAATATCCTGAGATCCATGCCGCTGATGTTGGTTGGCTTAAACAAGAATGGGAAGATCACCCAATGGAACAAGCGGGCTGAAGATATTACCGGTATAAAAGCAGAAGATGTTCTGGATAAAAATCTGTGGGATGCATATCCGATAATTACTGTGTCGCCTGGCCAGGTTAGCGAGGCCATGGAAAAGAAAGAAACGATCACAATCAAACACAGTCAGCGCGGTCAATACTATTTTGATATCACCATCTATCCACTTCAGGACCAGGTTGAAACCGGTGTAGTAATCCTGATTGATGACGTGACCAAGAAAATACTCGCCGAAAATATGCTGATTCAAAATGACAAAATTTCATCTATGGGTGAACTGGCATCGTCAATGGCCCATGATATCAATAGGCCGCTCCAATCAATTTTATTCGACTTAAGGGCCTTTCAGAATTTACTTACTGATAGCAGCCAATATATGAATGAAATCACGAGCAGTGCCATGCCTGAAAAACTCGGTAATTTGTTATCACACGCCTACAGGAAAGGCGAACAAATGGCATCGATTGTGCATAATTTGCAGGAATTCGCCCGCGGCCGCAGTGACAGAAAACAACTTTCCAATATCGTCGACGTTATGGAACATACCATTGAACTGGCCAGTGATGTGTTATCGGCCCCGTCGAGACTCAGGTTCATGGACATACAGATCGAAAGAAACTATGAAAAAGATTTGCCAATGGTGCCCTGTTATGTGACTGAGTTGCAGCAGGCTTTCCTCAGTTTGTTTCGTCATGCCCATGATGCTCTGGACCGCGTGGATGACCCCGGTCATAAGCCAATCATCAAGATTCAAATGAATGTAAGTTATGACAGTTTCTGGATAAGAATCCAGCATAATGGCGTTGGTTTAACTAATGAAGAGCTTTTGTATTTGTTCGAACCGTTCGTCAAAAAAGATTCATTTGAAGTTGGTTACAATGCAGGCAAGCGTCTGTCATTTGCGTACTTTATTATTACCGAGCAGCATCAGGGACAAATGGCGGTGACCTCCGATATCAACGTGGGCACCACGTTTCATATACAAATGCTACTAAAGTAGGCTGATCGGAAGAGCGGATTCAAGGCGGCAGAGCCACTACTGCAAGACGTATTGGCGCAGGGGTATGGAACTGTTCGGTTCACGATGTACCAGAATGGGCCTAGCCAGTACATCCAGCGGATTGCCAAAGTGTTTCGCGATTTTTGCTACAGCAAAAATGCGCGCCCCTTTCACCAACCGCTGATTCACAGGGCATGGGTAATACGTATACTGTCCCCGGGTTTCTGGTTTCCAACTGGAGAAAAACATGAAGCTTGCTATGGCGGATCTTGGCAAGATGGGCCTCAACATGGTGCGCCGACGGGTCAGGGACGGGCACGAGGTCGTCGTCGCCTGTGACCTGGACAGCGCTGCCAGACAAGCCTGGCGCGCGAGTTCGACGCTCACCGCATCAAGCCCGCCGGAGAGCCGGAATCATGACTAGCGCTGCACCCGGTCCCGGCAACATCACCGAACCCACCAACATCGTCATCTTCGGCGCCACCGGTGACCTGACCAAGCGCAAGCTGATACCGGCGCTGATCAAGATGATCGACGCAGGACTGTTGCACCCGGATAGTCGCATCATCGGCGTGGTCAACAAACGCAGCGAGGAGCAATGGCTGGAGATGGTATTCGCGGGCCTGAAGGAATTCTCGCCCGAGGTGGCGATGGACGCGGCGCGCTGGCAGCGCTTCTCCGCCATGCTGAAGATGGTGCCCGGCGACCTGAACGACGACGCAACCTACACCGGTCTGGCCGCGGCAGTGGAAACGCTCGATGGCCGCAAGAACGCCCTGTTCTACTGCGCCATCCCGCCGGAGTGGTACGGCCGCACCGCCATTGGCCTGCATAGCGCCGGGCTGGTCGATCAGGCTGAAGGATTCCGCCGCATCGTCATCGAGAAACCCTTCGGCATGGACCTGGCCTCCGCCACGGCGCTCAACCAGGAGTTGCAGCAGTTCTTCGACGAGTCGCAGATCTACCGCATCGATCATTACCTGGGCAAGGAGAGCGTACAGAACCTGCTGGTCTACCGTTTCTCCAACAGCATCCTGGAGCCGTTGTGGAACCGCAATTACATCGACCACATCCAGATATCGGCCGCAGAGACACTGGGCGTGGAATACCGCGCCAAGTATTACGAGCAGTCAGGCGCCCTGCGTGACATGATCCAGAGTCACCTGATGCAGGTCATGACGCTGGTAGCGATGGAGCCGCCGGTGGAGTTCACCGATGCCGCGGTGCGCGATGAAAAGATGAAGGTGTTGCGCGCGGTACGGCGTTTCCGAGCCGAAGACGCGGCCTGCCATGCCAGGGCCGCACAGTATGCCTCCGGCGTGATCGATGGTCACAAGGTCCCGGCCTACGTGGCGGAACCGGACGTGTCGCCCGACTCGGCCACCGAGACCTTCGCCGCCGTGCGTTTCTACATCGACAACTGGCGCTGGCAGGGCGTGCCGTTCGTGCTCTGGACCGGCAAGCGTTTGCAAAAGCGGGTGTCCGAGATCGTGATCCGTTTCCGCAAGATTCCCTTCAACCTGTTCGACACCCATGCCAGTCCGCCAGTACCGAATGCCCTGGTATTCCGCCTGCACCCGGACGAAGGCATCTTCCTGCGCATGAACGCCAAGATGCCCGGGCTGACCACCGACACCCAGCGCATGGTGATGCGTGCGCCTTATGCCAATGATGGCATGGATGTGGCCGAGGCCTACGAGACCCTGCTGCACGACGTGCTGCTTGGCGATGCCACGCTGTTTTCCCGTGCCGACGAGGTTGAGGAATCCTGGAAAATCGTCGCACCGCTGCAGGAGGCATGGAAGGACCGCGTCTCCATCGACCGCTACCACGCCGGCAGCTGGGATGTGCCGGAGATGGACGACCTGCTGGAAGACTGTGTCGGTGGCTGGCACAAACCCCGCTGAAACCCGCGTGCATACCTGGCACATCCACCGCGACCCGGCGGAAGCCGCCATAGCCTGCGCCGAATACCTGGCCGGGCGCATCATGGCCGTCCTCGATGCCCGTGCGCTGTGCCACGTGGCCCTGCCCGGCGGCAGCACCCCGGCGGCCTGCCTGTCGCACCTAGCACAACAACCGCTGCCGTGGAGCCGGGTGCACTGGTACCTGGGCGATGAACGCTGCCTGCCGCCCGGCGATACAGACCGCAACGACCGCATGATCGAACAGCAGCTGTGGCGCGCCATCAACGCACCCGCTACCAACATGCACCCGATAGCCGCGGAACTGGGTGCGGAATCCGCAGCTGGTTTTTATGCCAGGCTGATCGATGCGCTAGACAGGCTGGACATCGTGCTGCTCGGCATGGGCGAGGACGGCCACACCGCCAGCCTGTTCCCGGACAACCCGGCACTGGATGACACGCGCTCCGTGGTGCCCGTACACCATGCGCCCAAACCACCACCCGAGCGCGTATCACTCGGCATCACCACCTTGAGAGCCGCCGCCGGGCGCGTAGTACTGGCGACAGGCCCCGGCAAGCGCGACGCCATCGAACAGGTCAAGGCAGGCGCACCACTGCCCGTCAACCGTATCGGCCCATTGCACTGGTTCATCGACCGGGCGGCCGTGGATTGATTTCCTTTTATCTGTCGTCGTCCCCGCGAAGGACGGGATAAACAAAAAGGGGTCGGTGTCATTTTTCTCTCGAAGAAAGTGTGCAATATGCTGTCCAGTGATGAAAAATGACACCGACCCCTTTTTGTTGGCCTGTCGGGACTGACTGGAGTGGCCAGGACGAGAGCATCATAAGCATGCCAACAGGAAAAACATGCACCCTATAAGAAAACGGCAAGGCACTATCGCGACAAGCAAGTCGGGGTTCCTGAAACATAGGCCTGGACATCAGGAGGCAGTACTATACAGGCTGCTCCTGTTTACATTTACCAATAAAAGTCAGCATTGATGAACATAACCGTTCCAATGAATATTACGTTCTCCGTTGTGAGCGCAAGCATTACTGAACAACTCAGTTCATCGATTGAAGGACTCTGTTCTGAACAAAGTATTAACCTTATTCTTCGTGCCAATCATTGCACCATGATTCGATTGTCATCAGGTGAGCCGCTGGAAGACGTTGATGTTCACTTCAGGCTGTCGTCGAAGTGGAAGACTCCGGAAGCATTGGACCAAGACCTGCAACCCGGAGATGTCGGGCTGCTTACCCATACCCGCGAAAGCCACAGTAACCTTTCCATAAACCCAAGCGACAAGGAATCTATCCCTTTTATTCATGGTGCAGGTGTCTGGCCTGCCAATTTTTCACCAGATGTACTGCTGCAACCGACAGTTGAGAGAGTCGTTATTCTAACCTTCCCATCTGTGCAAGAAGATATGAATGATGAAGAACCGTTTATCTGGGAATGCAATCGAACGCACGCAATTCGGATTTCAAGGATTTCATTGACTGCCATCAGACGTGCAGCAGAGTAGGACCAGGCTGTATGTGCCAGATCTGGTGGATCCGGAAATATCCAGTCTGATATTTCCGGTTTTTCCTATGCCTCCTCGGCATCGGTCCACACATCAGCGTCGTCTACAGTGAACCCGCTGATGGCGTTGTCCTCGCCATAATCCTTTTCTTTCTGTACTGCAGTGACGACACGCTCGGTGATGTTTCGGATAGTTGCGCCGCGATCCCTGAAATTGCGGCGTGCTTTCTTGTAACCGGCATCGAGTTCCGCAATGAATGAGGATTCGTCTGGCTTGAGTTCGCGCAATTTTCTTTCAACGACCTCGCGCGCGTATTCGAGGATCTCACCGCGCTTGAGATTGAACATATAAAAGGTCTTCGGGTTTCCCGTGTCCAGACGCTCGTCCTGCAGCACCGGACTGCTGCGCTCACCAGCCATGAGATAGCCATGCCAGATTGATGCTTTAGCTTTCGATGAGTTTGCCATTTAAAGTCACCTTGTCTTTACATGGTACGAAGTCGCTTGCCGGTATAAATATCACATTATCGTATGTACTGGACAAGACTTTAGGGGGTGATGCTGGCGGAAGTACCTGGCTGAAGACCCGGATGCGGGCGGTGACCTTTCACCCGCCAGGGTAGCCAGGGGTGTCCCGTCACATTGACTGCCGGGAGGTTCCGACATGAACAGCCGGCGGCACCCTCACCGCCATCGCCCCCCATCTCTCCCGGTTTTCCCCGGCCGCTCCGGCATATGAACAGTTTTGATAACCTGGTGAGGATTCAGATACAGAAATGCCCGGGAGATGGGCGGACTGGACGTTGGCGAGGGAAATTCACTTCGTTGCATACTTCTGTAGCAAGAGGAGATAGTGAACGAGTGGCAGGCTTTACTATAATGGGAATGTCCTTGGCTGTTCTGCATTCACAAAAAAGCATGCTTACGATATTGATATATTCCCTGGTTGGCCTCGCATTGGTCATGTTTCTAGGTCGCGACCTGTCACGCACGGTGCGACTGCTGTTATCACTGATCACGCTGGTCCTGCTGAACGGGCCGACCTTGCTGACCCTGCTATTCCATGCATAGAAAATTTTCTCTGCACAGTAACAGACGCGGAATCGAATCACTGGCTAACAGGCTATGCGATACCCCCTGCTCCGGGCATGGGCCCCAGGCACCTTGTTCACGGGCACCGCATCGAACCTGGATACCCGGGGTCCACGCGTGCGTAACACAGCGAGCTACAGCTGACTGAAGTGCTGCTCTTCTTCCGGGTTTAGTACGGATTCGACGATCGTGGGCCGGCGCTCCGGTCGAATGGGCGCTACAGCGGCCGCTTCTTCAACGACCGGGGTAATCACCATGCCGAGCTCGCCATTAACGGACAGCACCTGGATATGCCGCCAGCTGATATTGCATGAACCGCTGAAGAGCGTCAGCCCGGGAGGTGCCGCAGGCGCAAGTACCAGTAAGCGTGTGGGTGGCTGGTAATCCTGCAGAAACAGCGCCGCCGTTTCACTACCCAGCCGGTCCATCCAGCCCAGACCGCTGAGCAATGCCCGCTGCGCATCGACCGCATCGAAACTGAGCAACACCGTCCCGTCATGCATATCCGATGTCGCAACACAGCAGCCGTCGATTTGCGGCATATTCTCGACGAGCCTGGCCCCGTCGCCAAGCAATGCGACCAGGTTGTCGACCACCAGGCTCCGCAGGTCAGATAAGTCGATTTCCGCGACAGCGTGAATTTGCAATGACATTTGTAAACAACCTCCAGTTGGTCAGGTAGAGAAAGAGTTTTCCAATAGCCGGGAAACCTCTCCGGCCAGGCGCGACAGATCTGCACTGAAATCCGGCCCGGGAGCCGACAAATGCCCCAGCTCGTGAACACGGATGCCGAGAAACCGCCTGGCGCCCGCTGCCAGTCGTTCCTGACAGCGCTGCGCGAATTCCCTGTCAGGGGCGCCGCTGAACAGCACCCCGAATCGACGTGACGGGGTAACGGAAAGCATTTTGATAGCGGTGTACGCCAGCCGCACGCCCTCGAGATTCGCTGTCGCAAAGATCAGGATGAGACCCTGCTCGGCATCTGTTGCTCTGCACCCCGCCGGGACGGCCTCCAGTCGCCAGTCGGGGCGCTGCGCAACGGCGGGCGTTTGTATATTCAGCTGCCGGGTCAGGGCATCGACCAGGTATTGCGGTTGCAGCGCCTGGGCGGGATGCCCTGCCGCGACTGCCATGTGGACCGGCAGGGTATGGATCACCCTTGGCTTCGCGGTGCTGCGAACTGCCGGGCGCTGATCGATAAAGTGATGCTGGATACTGGCCAGACGCCCGGTATGCAACTGGGCTGGCCGCCAGGCTGGATTGTGCATGACTCCCCCCTCCGTCAAACGTGTAACAGCGAGTTGTATCCCCCCATCTGATTTGGTGTCGCGTCCGGATTGGCCGGATCCTGTTGCCAGACACCGTCGATGATCAGGCGATATTCATACCCTCCGGGCCCCACCCGCAGGATCTTCTGCACCGATCCGTCCTGGATTTCGGTTTCCACGTTCTTGTCTGGAATCCAGTTATTGAACTCTCCGGCAATCTGTACGCGTTTACTCTCCGTGATGTCGAAGCGGAACACCACTTCCTTCAGGTTGCTGGTTTCAGCAGCCGTCCCGGCGGCAGGGGCACTGGCGGGTTGCGCGTTGATGGCAGCAGCCACTTCACTGCGCACGCGCTGGAGTACGGAACCGAGCAGCTCCTCGGCCAGTTCCCGGAAATCCCCGGTTACCGCTGCACGAGGTGCATAGTCGCTCAGCGAGGCCCCGTGACAGGCCGCTTCACGCACGCATACAGAATTACGGATCCGGGTAGCACACAGCTCGATCGGCAGCTGTGACTCCAGCATCTCGAGCATGTTGCGAGCGACACGGGTACGGGTATCGAACATGTTGGCAAGCAGGGTAACGGAAGGCTGGATATCATACTGGCCGGCAAGTAGCTGGATGGTCTCCCGCAACCGCTCGATACCATCCAGCGCATAGAGGCTGGGCTCTACCGGTATCAGGACGCGGTCAGCGGCGCGCAGTGCATTCACCGACAGCAGACCCAGCGCCGGCGGGCAATCGAGTACAACACAGTCGTAACGCCCCTCGAGTGTCGCCAGGTGTCGTGCCAGCAGTCGATCCCTGTCCGGCTGCTCGGCAAGCAAATGTTCAGCTGCTGCGAGCGAGATATTACCCGGGATGAGATCTACCCCGCGGGTAACACCAGACTTGATGACCTCCTCCAGCCGGCGCTCACCATTCAGCAACTCGAAGAGCCCTGCCTGTTCGGCGCCCGCCACCCCGAGTCCCAGTGAGGCATGCCCCTGGGGATCCATATCGATGAGTAATACCCGGGCATCCTGTTGCCCCAGTGCAGCGGAAAGATTGATGGCCGTGGTGGTTTTTCCACAGCCCCCCTTCTGGTTGACGATTGCAATGATGTGCATGCCTGTCTCCTCCATCGTGGCCCGTTACAAGCCACTCTTTATGGGGTATTCCGGCAGCGGCGGCCCTGCACCGCTAGCGGGTAAACCCTGATTATCACCAACGGCTATCCCTGGCTTGTTCGATAGTTCTTTTCCAGATTCGGATCGGCGGGATTCCTGAATAGCTCCCCCTGGCGTGGTAGTTCACGGTCACTTAACAACAGCCGGGCCTCGCGCTCGAGGTCTGCCACCTGCAGTATCCATTCCTGGCCGGTGAGGGCGTCAAAGGCAGCGCCACTGCGCAATACCAGCACCACATCGCCGGTAGCCACCAGTGAGAGTTCCTGCAGCGGGGTGTCGGTGTTGGGGAGAAATCGACTTAATGATTGCAGGCATTGCCGGATGCGCTGTACGGATACCCCGGCGTCGATCAGCCGGCTTGCGGTTTTCAATGAAATCAGGTCGATAAAACTGTAGCGGGCATGTCCGCCAGGGGTTTGCATCGACGGTGAGAGGAGGCCGGTGTTGCGCCAGTACCCCAGCTGTCGGGCGCTCAGCCCGGTGATCCGGCAGACCTGACGTGTAGAAAACCCATGATCCAATAGAAAATCCCCGGTGAATCATCAGATTGCGGAGGATTATCGCAGAGCAGCCGGTTTTGTCAAGAAATGCAACAATAATTCCTGCTTTTGTCGGTTTTCATGCTCGTGGGCACCGCAACCTGCGTCACCCGCGATCCTGGGTAGCAAAACAAGCTGATCGGTACGATTACCCTGTTTCCAGGGTACCCGCGGGTTACCCCAAATGCCGGATTGCGTAACCCGTGTGCCTGGAATATTTTCTGACCGGGGTACCGGGAAGTTCAATGTCATTGGCTTACCGGGCCCATAGTCGACAGCCGGCAATGGCCCGGGATAAGTCTCTATGCATTCTGCAACGGGTAGCAATGCGTGCACATAGTCGGATGGTTGGTATGAAGGCACTGTACGTGATGGCCATGGGGCTGGTGCTGGCCGGTTGCCAGTCCATGGCGACCGATGACCGTAGCTCGATCTGGTTCAGGGTGCCGCCCGGCACGGCGCTGGTGCTGAACCGGGCACTGACCATCCCGGCGCAGCGCGCGCATGTCATGCTGCAGCACGGGGCGGTGGCCACGGCGGCCAGCGAGTTCGAGGTCGCCTGCCGTTTCGAGGTCAGGGATCTCGGCCCACGCGTCATCCAGCCCGACAGCTTCCTGATCACCGCCTACAGCAGCCAGCAGGAGTGGGAAAACTACCCGCACACCAAGCGTTTCTACAAGACCTTGCGGCTGCAATCGGAACAGCAGTCCGGGATCATGCCGATGGTCTGCGAGTACTATGACTGGCCGTTGTCCGGGCGCCCGGTCACCCAGGTCCAGATCGAGGAGGCGCTGGGCGAGTATTTCAGTTTCCGGTTTCCCGAGTAGTGCCGCTGTCCTCATGCCCATAGCGCTACGCCTTCGGGCTGCCGGGGGTGGCCGGGGAGCAAGCGGCAGCGCATCAAATGCTGCCAAATGGCGGGCATCCAGTTGCCGGCATGGTCAGCGCGTTCAGACTGCTTGCGCCGGGCACTGGTGGTCTGACTATATGGCCTGTACCACGGCATTGCACAGCAGGCCTTACCCTTTGCAAGCAGATTGCCCATACTATTAAGGGCCTCCCACAACCCGCCCGAAGATACCGTGTCCGATCCTGCCTTGTTTGTCTCCCTGCTCACCATCGAGCTGGTGATCCCATGGGCCCAGTCCCTGAAGGACAGGCGCAGCGCCGTGCGCGGTCTGAAGGATCGCCTGCGTTCCCGTTTCAACGCCTCGGTTGCCGAGATAGCCTTTCATGACAAATGGCAACGGGCAACAATCGCCGTCTGTATCATTGATGGTGACAGGCGACAGCTGGAATCGGCCATGACCAGGGTTCGACGGCTGATCGAAGAGGCGCAGGACCTGGTGATTGCCGACATGCAGCAACAATGGCTGTAATCAACTGCCGAGGCGGTGGTTCCAGGGCGCCGGCATGTTAATGCCGCGAATGATAATTCCGTTACTGCCGCACTCGGGCGGGGAATGGTCATAGCGCTGCAGGAACCGGAGAGATGAGGAAAAAATATATGTGGTGGGCAATTGCAGGTGTAGTCGTGCTTGGCGCGACATTATGGGGGCCGCTGGTGAGCAATGTAGAACAGGCGCAATACAGTGTGGCGGAGAAGTACGACAACATCGAGATACGCGACTACGCACCAGCGATTGTGGCGGAAGCCGAAGTGTCCGGCACACGGAAAGATGCAATCGGCGCAGGCTTCCGCATCATTGCAGATTACATCTTCGGCAATAATTCCACGGCACAGAAAGTATCGATGACTGCCCCCGTCATGCAGCAGGGGAGCGAAACAATCGCCATGACCGCGCCGGTAACGCAGCAAGGCGACGGAAACAGCTGGCAGGTACGCTTTGTCATGCCCGCCAGCTACACGATGGAAACGCTGCCCAGGCCGAACAATTCCACGGTAAAACTGAAGGAAATCGGCGCTAAACGCGTTGCGGTGATCCGCTTTTCCGGTTTGGCGGGGGAACACAGTCTGCAACGGCACACGGAAGAACTGACTGAATTCGTCAGCACGAAAAAACTCAACCCCCTGTCAGCGCCCTCCTATGCTTTTTACAACCCGCCATGGACACTGCCTTTTTTGCGCCGTAACGAAGTGCTGCAGGAAATTGCCGTTGATCGCTGACCGCACCGGAACCGGCGACACTGTGCGCTGCGCCATCGGCAGCACCCGAATGACCGTATCATCCTCGAACTACAGACTTTCGCGACAGGTGCAGTAATGTCCTGTGACGCGCACTGCGCAGCAGGGGTAAGCGGGGAAATTCAGCACAGCCACCCCTCGTGAATCAAAGGCGGACGGTTCAATACATCCCGACGCTGTCGCCAGTCCGGCAAATACTGGTCCATTAGCGACCTAAAACGATGGTTATGGCGCCGCTCCAGCAGGTGGACCATTTCGTGAACCAGGACGTACTCCAGGCACTGCGGTGGCTTCCTGGACAGTTCAAGATTTAACCAGACCCTGCCCGCGTGGGTGTTGCAGGTACCCCACCGGGTCTTCATCTGCCTGATCCCCCACTGCGCCACCTCCACTCCGATCACCGACTCCCACCGCTCTATCCATTCCGGCAACAACGCCTTCATTTGCTGACGATACCATCCCTTGATAACGGATATTTTCCTGCCCTCGTCCGCACCGGGGCGCACCTGTAATACCAGGGTACTGTGCTTGATGGTGACCTGCGGGGCAGCATCCATTTCGACCACATCGAGCAGATACCGCTCACCCCACAAATACACGCTTCCCCGGTCCCGGTATCCGCGTCCGCTATCACGCTGCTGATCACGCAGCTGTTGTTGCTGCCTCCGGATCCAGTCCAGTTTTGCCTGCACCAGGCCACAGATGGTGTCCAGGTTCATCCGCAAGGGCGCGGATATACGCACCGCACCGGTCGGCGGATAGACCCGCAGATGTACGTTCTTGATGTCCTTCCTGGTGACTTCCAGAACCATCCCGTCCAGCTCGATCCGTGAAGTCATCGACATAGTCTCATTGACCGTTGTATGGGATCACTCGACACACCGGGATGTCGATACGCATATGGTACCGGCAGTACAGAAAGCGGATCCTGGCAAGCGGCTAGTGCAGGTGCCGGTATGCACGCCGAACGGCAACCGGCAGCAGGCAAAGTCCCAGCAGCCACCAGGCGCCTGCCTGCCAGGGGGACCCGGATGTGGTTTGCAGGCTGCAGCCGCCACCGCCACCTGAAGTCGAAGCAACCGGAGCCGGCAGAGCAACTGCGCCTGGATCGCTGATAACCCCATTTGCCAACAGGTCAGCATCACCTCTGCCCCCATCGACAAAATGCAGCATGACTTTGTTGCCATTGAATTTGGCGCCGGTGCCAGTTGCAGTTTCAAACAGGAATTCATACAGGTAGTCGGCCGGATCTGCGGGCGTGGCCCCATACTGAAAATACGTGGTCGGTTGCTCATCTGCAGGCAGGGTCATCCTGACATTTATGCTGTCCCCTGGATCCACGTTTACGATACGGAAACCGACGAAGCCATGTATAAAATTAAGGCCATTGACCAGGCTTGGCGGGTTGGCCGCCTGCAGGAAGTTCAGCCCGACCTCGGGTAACACGCTGCGCAGTTCAGGAGTGGGCGAAAGTGCTGTCGGGATTACCTCCAGGGTTACCCAGCCACGACGGCTGGTACTATCCATGAACGAGGCAACATCCGGCTGCTGGCTATCCGCGATACCATCGGCGTTGCCGTCACCGTTATTCGGGTGGGCGTCCTCAGTGGTATCCAGCACCCCGTCCTTGTCGAAGTCCACGACCCTGGCTGGGCCGCCGGGAGAACCCACGATCACACCATTTGCGGTCAGGTCACCATCACCGCGACTGCCATCGACGAAGTGCAGCATAACTTCGTTGCCATTGAATTCGGCGCCGGTGCCAGTAGCAGTTTCAAACAGGAATTCATACAGGTGATCCGTCGGATCGGTTGGTGTAGCGCCGTACTGGAAATACTTGTCGGGTTGTTCGCTAATCGGCAGGATCATGCGTACATCGATGCTGTCCCCCGTCGACACATTCTCGATGCGGAAACCAACGAATCCAAGCGCAAAGTCCAAACCCTCAACCAGGCTTGGCGGGTTGGCCGCCTGCAGGTAACCCAACGCGTCCTGTGGTAACACGCTGCGCAGTACCGGTGTTGGCGAAAGAACCGTCGGAATTAACTCCAACGTCACATATTCCCCACTTACATCTTGATAAGAGGCGACATCCGGCTGCTGACTGTCGGCCGTACCATCACTGTTGCCGTCACCGTTATTCGGGTGCGCATCCTCTATGGCATCTGGCACCCCGTCTCCGTCCTGGTCCGGCGCGCTGTTGCTTGGACCGCCCGGAGAAGCGCTGATAGTACCGTTGCCACTATCGCCATCCGCATCACCACGTGCGCCATCCCGGAAGTGCAGGGTCACGACATTGCCATTGAATTCGGCACCGGTCACTCCATCGAACAGGAACTCGTACCAGTGCGGTACCGTGTTCTGTGGCGTCGGGCCGTAATTGTAGAACGTGTCCGGCGCTTCCCCGGCTGGCAAGGTC